>CALVAF010000022.1 GCA_944325475.1 uncultured Helicobacter sp. | reverse complement strand
CCTTTGGGGGCTTACTTGCCTTTACCTCCAATTCTGCCAATGCTTTGTTTTGTTTGGTAATTGCCTCCTGCAAGGCTACCACATTTGCCTTGCTTAATTGCAAATCCTTTTTTAGTCCTGCAATTTCCTCTTTTGCTCCCACATAAAGCCAAAAAATAAATCCCAAAGAAACAACCAAAACCAAACACACTCCACCCAAAATGCTTTTAATATCCATTGTATCCCTCTAACTCCTTAATCCCAATACACACGATAATTCATCTCCACTCTTTTTTGCTACACCATAAAATCACTCTTTGAGTTTATGGACATTTACTACGCTTGCCCACTAAACCATAGCTTACCCACATTACTCATTAAATATCTTAGCCCCAAATTCTAGCAGTAGATGAGTGGCTTTAGTTGTTTTTGTAGAATTTTAAGAGGTTAGCATACTTAGGTATGTGCCTCTTGAAATTCTACAAATCATCTAAATGCACCCACTAATGCGAATTTCTCTAAACCCCTAGTTGAATCATCTTGCTTATTTCTTTTGCTCTTCTGCCGACTTGATTAAACCAAGCAGAATCCTCTAGCTCCATTACCGCTTTTATATAATCCCTTTTATTCATAGCTTCAATAAACTTTTTGAATTTTTTAAAACCGCTATACCCTAGATTGTAGATTAAATCCACCACAGCCCCAGCCCTTGCTACATTGTCTAAGTCCCTAAACCAAGCAAAATCACACGCTAGATAATAGCGTTGTTCCAAATCCTTTTTAAGCCACTCCATTGCCACTTCCTTACTTATCTCTCCATTTTGCAATTGCTCTCTCTCTCTTTGACTAAGCGGGTGTGATTCTATGTTTCTGCCATAGCCTATGGTATCATAGCCAGCAGGGCATTTATACACTACACTTGAAAACCCCTCAAACTCTGCAGTTTTTGGAGTGATATACTCCAATACTTTCTCTTTTTCCATACTTCAATCCTTTTAAAATTTTTCTTTGATTTTTTTAACAAAATCTTTATAGGTGCTATAAAATCTCACACATAGATACATAAAGCTTCTTCTAACCATACCCACACCCTCATTTTTAAGAGCAGTCCTAAAGGTTTTATCGCATACTTTCCTTTTGCTTATTTTGCCTTGTAAATAAAGGCTAAGTAAATAATCGTGCAATACATAGGCTTTTGTAAGGCTTCCAATAGGGCTAACTAAACTTTGGAATAATTGCGGAATGCTCCCAAAGTCTGTATTAAATCCCTTAGGGATATTGATATAAACCAAATTCCCTACTTCTTTTGCAATGCCCTTTATTATTAAATCTTTTTCAATGATTAAATCTTTAAAAACATAATTAAAGTCTTTGACTAATTCAAAATTTTTCCTGCCCATAAAAGCTACTTTTAAAGTCGTGTTATATGTAATCATTTCAACTCCTTTTCTATTGATTTATTAATATATCTCTCAATATCCTCTTGTCTTATTTGCTCTCTAAAGCCCTTTTGCTCATTTAATACACCTGCAAGTATTCTATTGCACTCCTTTAACTCCAAATAAAGCCTTATGTTATAGGCAAGGCTTAGGATTAAACCAAAGATAATGATTGCAACCTGCAAGTGTAAAAATGCCTTGAAGCTCACTTGCCACCTCGCTTAAAGTTTAGAATCTCTTTGGCATAAGAAATAGCCTTTTCAATCCCTAAAAACCCTATACAAGCACTTATTCCTACTCTTGCTAAATAAGGCAAGTCAGTAGCACTAAGTATGGAGTAAGCCACCACGCACAAAAAGCTAGATAAGACAATTCGCTTGAGTGCGATTTTAAAGCATTTTCTAATATCCTCACTATTATCCAATGCCCCCATAAATCCTGCCAAAAGCCCCACTAAAATAATGGGGAATAATTCCAAGTATGGATTAAGAGATTCCAAAAAGCACCTCGATGAATCTAGCACTTGTTAGGGCGACACTCAAAATAATAAATAACCACAAAGCCTTATGGATACTCCAATAGTATGGTCTTAGCTTTCTAGGAACATTGCAGTGGTATTTTCCGATGAGAAACCACTTAAATAAAAAGAAATAATATTTCATCTTAGATTTTACTCTTCCCATACTACTGCCTGTACTTCCTCTTTTGTTTTTGCATTAACCACCTTATCTTTGAGGCTTCTAGCTTTAAAGGTAACTTGCTCTATAAATAAAGCGAGTGCGGTTGCAAAAGCAACAAACTCTTGCGGATTAAAAGTAGTGATTGTATTGTCTTTGGCTATCCAAGAAATACTTTCACTAGGATTAAGCTGTGCTTGAGTAACTTTACCTAGTATCAATGTTTGGTGATAAGTCTCGCATTGATAAACCTTATCTTGATAGCTAAATCCTTGTGAGATAACCTCTTGTTTTTTCTCATCGATTTGCAAGCTCTTAACTTCTTTGATATTCTCTAGGGGCTTATCTATTAGCTCATAGCTTATTTGGTAGATATTTTCATTTTCTTTGTATTCTTTAATCTCTTTAACTTCTTGATACAAAGAAATTTCACTAGGCATTTGCCCTCGAGATACCTTAGCAATACCAAGCTCTTTTAACTCCTCATTGCTTAGTCTATCCAAAAAGAGAGTATCCTCTCCCTTAAACTCTTCTACCTCTCCATTTTCATTCTCTGCTTGAAAACTTGTTTCTTTTAAATAAATATTGTTATAAAAGATTTCATTTTTTGCTATATCATAGAACTCCATTTTAACTCCTTTAAATAAATTCATACTTGCTCAATTAGAATTTGAGAATTTCAAACTCCACCGCCAAACCTAACCACAAAGCAGATTCTAAACATTCCCTAAATTCCAGCAGTTGCGGTGTATGGTAATTGTTTTTTAAAAATTTGGGGAGGTTAGCATACTTAGGTATGTGCCTCCCAAAATTTTTAAAATCACTTGCTAGGTATCTTGAATGCGAATTTCTCTAACTCCTTACAATTCTAATTAGATTACTTGCATAGCAGTAATAACTAAACACCTCTGTTCCACTAAATCCACTTTGTGCGATTCTAAAGTTAAAAGGGGCTCTAAATCCTGTTATATAGTTAGCACCTGTGATTGTGATTGTTCCACTTTTACCTGCCACACCTCCCCAATTTGCTACGCTAATTTGAGTGTTTGCTGTGAGCTGGATTAAAAAATGATTTCCTTGTGTGAAATTAATCGCACCTGTGCTAGTGACAACTCCACCTAGATTATCCACATAGGCTTTGTTGGCTAAATGATTATTGCCTGTTGGCTTAACTGCACAATTTGGAATAAGTCTAAAAGTAGCACTTCCATTTAATGCAATCGCCCCATTTGCAGTGAGTGTTCCAGCTATTGTTGTATTTCCAGTAACTGCTAATGTTGATTTAGCAGTTACTGCACCATTGGCAGTCAAAGCAGCAGTTGTTGTAGCACCGCTAAAGGTTTTATTTCCAGCGATAGTTTGATTCCCACTTAAATCCACTTTAGCATTACCTATAGAATCTACATAAGCCTTATTTGCCACTTGATTATCAGCACTAGGATTGAGTGCAGAGATAGGCGGAGTTGTGAAAGTTTTAACACCACTTATGCTTTCATCACTCCCCTTAGAGACATAATTTTTTTTCAAATAATACTTTGTAATTAAATCACTAGGATTCTTTGGGGGATTTTTCTCTAATTCTTCTTCCTCTTTTTCTAGGGCTTCCTCTTCTTTTTGTGTGATTTCTTGTTCTTTTTGTGCAACCTCCTCTTCTTTTTGGGCAATTTCCCCCTCTATTTGGCTAATTTGCTCCTTTAACCCCTCTATCTCCTTTTGCAATTCTTGTTTTTTAGCTTCTAGCTCATCTGTTGGAAGTCCGCTTTGTTGTGCCTGTTCTATTAGTCCTT
>CALVAF010000021.1 GCA_944325475.1 uncultured Helicobacter sp. | reverse complement strand
GTGAGTCTTTTTTATAAACAACATATTCTTTAGCGCGGTCATCTTGGGGTGTCCAACGCAAAACTGCGGAATTTCCTTCAATTTGTGCATAAGTAATCATTGGAGCATTGGGGATTCCCAAAGTCGCACCTAAGATTGGTCCTACTTCAAGGCTTTCGATGCCATCTTTATCAGTGGCGGTGATTTTGTAATAATATTGCTTACCATCATCTTTAATTGAGTCTTGGTAGCTGGTGGTGGTGCTTGGGAGAGTGGCGAGTTTGCTAAAGAAGCTTGATTCAAAGCTTGAACGTAAAAGCGTGTATTGGGTTACTTCGGGATTTGGATGTGGATCCCATTTGAGCGAGATTTGTTTGGGAATATTGGTGGTGGCAGTGAAATGGGTAATGGGTGTTGGCTTTGGTTTGGTGGTTGCCTTGATACTTTGAGAGGGTAGGGAGTAGGTTTTATTGGAATTATAAGCAAAGACACGGTATTCATAAGAGGTGTTGTCCTCAAGCCCAGTATCAAGGTATTCAACAAGCAAACGATTAGGAATGTCAGCTAATTTACTCCATTGTCCATTATCTTTCTTTTTCTCAATAATATAGCCGATGACACGCGTGTCTTGGTGGGGATTCCAAATGACTTTGACTTTGCGTGGGTAGTTGCTAATGGCTTCGATGTAGCTGACTGCTTCGATGAACTGGGTTTTTGCACTAATGGGTGATGAAAATTGGGAAATGTTTTTTTGTGCGTCAAAAGAGGCAAATTGGTAGAGATATTCGGTGTTTGATTCTAGTTTGTTATCAGCATAATGTGTGATAAATCGTGAATCTAAAGTGGCAATTTTACTGAAATTCTGCTCGTTTGACTTTTTGCGATAGAGATAATATCCGGGAATTTCTGGGTTTTGGATAAGGTGCCATTCGAAAGCGATGGTATTGAGGTCACTTAGGGTGCGGATATTGCTAGGCGGGGTAATGTTTGGGTTGATAGTCGGTGTGGAGCTGAAGTTTAGGCTAGAACTACTGCAAGCACTAAAAAATAAAAAAAACAAAAATGGTAGGATCTTGATAAATAAAGAATCAAGTCTGAAAAAAAGTGATGGAATTGACATTAAAATCCTTAAATCTAAAGTGTATTTGCTTAAAAAGCATTTATCATAACATAAATTTGCAAAAAAATACATTAGGTTGGAGAATTTGTGGGTTTATTGTTTTGTTGCGAAATTTTTAGGTTGAAGCACTCATGACTTAAGTAATGGAACAAGGTCAATAAGGAGGTGTTTTGTGTGTATGTTTGGCAAAGTCTCTGCAATGATTATGTGGAATTGCTAAAGGGCTAGAATCTGGACTGATAAAGCTTGTCTAAGGGGATTATGAAATTTTTAAAATCTTCATAATTTTGTGTGGGGTAGAAATTTTGGTGTAAAAATACAAGCATATCTTGCCAAAGTGGGGCGTAGATTTCTAGGTGTTGTTGGGTGGTTGGGTGAGTGAAGTAGAGCAGATGAGAGTGGAGTAGAATCCTAGAATCATAATTGCCTTTGTAACCATAGAAATGATCTCCTAAAATATGACGTTGGATTTTGCTTAGATGGGCGCGGATTTGGTGGGTTCTACCGCTAAAGAGCTTGGCGCCGATGAGTTCGATTCTGCCATTGTCGATGATTTTAAAAAAGGCGGTTTTAGCCTTTTTACTAAATGGGGTGTTTGGGGTGGTAGTGATGTATTTGAGACGATTTTTTGGGTGTCTAATTAGTGGGGAATTAATCAAAATATCTTGCTTGAGTGGAGAATCAATTATACAAAGATAATAACGCCCCATTTCTTTGGTTTTAAGCTGTGCGCTTAAAATCTTGTGAGTGTGGTTATTTTTGGCAATCACCATCGCTCCACTTGTGGTTTTATCAAGCCGATGCACGATTCCTTGCCTACAAGAATCGCCTAGGTTAGAGAGCGGTAAATTTTGCTCTTGTAGCCAATCTTGTAATGTGTATTGGGGGTCGTATTGGTGGGTTTCATGGACGATTAGATTAATGGGTTTGTTGAGGATAAGTAGGTCTTCATCTTCGTATAAAATGGGAATAGTAAGGTTATTTGGCTTAGATTTTTCTTGTTTGGTGGGTAGAAACAGAGTGATTTGGTCGTGGATTTGAAGTGTGATTCCACTTTTGGAGACAAAAGCCCCATTGAGTGTGATTTTCTCCTCTTTAATCATTTTGGCAATTTGGCTGCGAGAAAGTTCAGATTTTTGGGTTAGAAATTTATCAAGTCGCATTTTTGATTCTTCTGGCTGGACACAAAAGGTTAGAGGGGTATTTTTTGGTGTTTTTTCTTGCAATTTTATTCTCACTTTATTTGAAATGTGTTAAAATTAGGCTTTTCTTTAAAAAATCATTATTATTTAATTTATCAAAGATTTTATCACTGGATTTGCCTTGAAATTTAATAAAAATATTTTATCATCTTTTGATTTTACTTTGCCTTTATTAGTGATTCCACTTGTGATGTTATCATGGTTTTTAATTAACGAAAATAATCGCTTTTTGGGTGATAAGGTTTTGGTTTATGTTTCCATTGGTGCTTTGGTGTGTGCAGTGATTTTTTTGTTGCCTATTCGAAAAATGTCATGGGTGATTGTTGTGTTTTATTGGGTGAATATTGCCTTACTTGTGGCGGTAGATTTCATTGGCGATGTGAGGCTTGGAGCGCAGCGGTGGCTTGAGATTCCTTTTGTGCATTTTACTTTTCAACCTTCAGAAACGATGAAGCCGGCTTTGATTTTGATGTTGGCGCATTTGATTGCTAAAAATCCTCCAAAAGTTAGCGGTTATAATCTCTTTGGATTTTTAAAGTTAGCCTTTTATGTTTTGTTGCCCTTTATGCTGATTTTAAAACAGCCGGATTTGGGGACAGCATTGGTGCTTTTGATTATGGGTTTTGGAGTTTTGTTTTTAGTGGGGGTAAATTACAGAATCTGGCTAACTTTGCTTGTGGGGATTTGTTTGCTTTCGCCGATTTTGTATGCGAATTTACATGATTATCAAAAGAAGCGAATTGAGGATTTTGTTTCTAAAGAACCTGATTATCAAGTGCAGCAGTCTATTATTGCTGTGGGAGCAGGGGGATTTCAAGGTAAGAAAAAAGAGGAAGCGACACAGACAAATTATCGCTTCTTGCCTATTGCTACGAGCGATTTTATCTTCCCATATTTTGCGGAGCGATTTGGGTTTGTGGGGATTATTGGGCTATTTATTTTGTATGTGATGCTGATTTTTCATATTTTTAGTATGGCAAATATTGATTCCAAAGATTATTTTTTACGCGTGGTTGCTTATTGTGTGGGGTTGCTTGTGTTTGTTTATTCGGGTGTGAATGTAGCAATGACGATTGGTTTAGCACCAGTGGTTGGGATTCCGCTGCCACTTTTTAGTTATGGTGGGAGTAACTTTATTACTTTTATGATACTCTTTGGGCTTTTGGAACATTTAGTTGCTTTTAAGAATAATTTTGTATATAATTACACTCCCAAAAATTTTTTAAAGAAGGGTCCTTAGCTCAGCTGGTTAGAGCACTCGGCTCATAACCGATTGGTCATAGGTTCAAGTCCTATAGGACCCACCACTTACTATCTTTCTTGATTATAGGAACAATTTATGAGAATC
>CALVAF010000020.1 GCA_944325475.1 uncultured Helicobacter sp. | reverse complement strand
ATACTCTTTACACTTTATATTTTTCCTTAATAATTAAAAACTTTGTTTCTTTTGAAATTCTTTATTGTCTCATCTTTATTTTCTACTTGGTTTTATACAGCATAAGGCAGAATATCTTTGGTAACATTAATTTTGTGCGACAACACAACCTGTATGTAGAATGATTCTAGATTTCAAGAGAACATTAGTGCAAACCTACACATCATTTTCTAAAATCATAGGATAATGGTAAAATAAACTTACCATACAAATTCCAAATCTTTGCAAAAATCACAAGGTTTCCCACTAAAATAATCAAAAACAGACTTTAAAAATATAAAAAAGTATCCTAAAAACAATTTGAAATCAATTTGCCTTAAATATCTATTGACTTCTTCACACTTAATTGCAACCCTTATTATCAAAGCTCTAAAATTTCTCTAAAATCTCTTTTAAATTATCCACCACAAAACAAACCTGCTCTTGTGTGATAATATAAGGGGGCATAAAATAAATAGTATTTCCAAGAGGTCTTAGCAACAAACCCTTTTTTAGCCCCGCATTAAACACTTCTAATCCCTTTCTCTGCCCCTCAAACCCTACTAAATCAAAGGCAAAAACCATACCACAATGCCTAAGATTCTTCACAAAAGCAAATTCCTCTAAAATCTGCATTTTCTTCCAAATAAATTCTGATAAAATCTTGTTTTTCTCACACACATTTTCTTTTTGAAAAATATCCAAAACCGCATTTGCACAAGCACAAGCAAGAGCATTTCCCGTATAAGAATGAGAATGCAAAAAAGATTTATTTTCGTGATAAGGTGCATAAAAAAGCTGATAAATTTCCTCTTTGGTTACCACCACTGATAAGGGCAAATAACCCCCTGTAATTCCTTTGCTCAAACACAAGAAATCTGGCACCACTCCGCATTGCTGATAGGCAAACATACTCCCACTTCTCCCAAAACCCACCGCAATTTCATCAAAAATTACATAAATTCCATTATCTTGACAAATTTTAGTCGCCTCTTTGACAAACTCACTAGAATACATATTCATATTTCCCGCACATTGTATCAAAGGCTCTAGCACAAAAGCTGCAATTTCATCTTTTTTTGAAACAATAATTTTCTTTAAATCTTGCAGGGATTCTTCAATATCCTCCCCACAAGGGACTTTAACCTTTAAAGTTTCAAGCAAAATAGGCTGATACACTTCTGTGTATATCCCCACATCTCCTATACTTAAAGCTCCAATAGTCTCTCCATGATAAGCATTCTCTAAACACAAAAATTTATTCTTCTTTTTGCCTTTTATCACATTAGCATGAAACGCCATTTTCAAAGCCACTTCAATCGCACTAGAGCCATTGTCTGCATAAAAACATTTACAAAGACTAGAATCCAAAAGCGCCACTAGCCTTTTGGATAATTCCACAATGGGCTTATGCGTAAATCCAGCAAAGATAACATGCTCTAAGCTCTCTAATTGCTCTTTTAGTTTTTGGTTAATATAAGGATTGCAATGCCCAAAGAGATTCACCCACCAGCTAGAAACACAATCCAAATATTCCTTGCCATCAAAACCATAAAGATAAATGCCTTTTGCAGATTTTATAGGGATTAGAGGAATGTTTTTTTCATAATCTTGCATTTGTGTGCAAGGATGCCAAATATATTTTAAATCTTGTTGTATGAGGGTTTGTAAGTCCATAAAAAACCTTTAGAATTTTTTGGTATTCTACCGCAAAATCTAAAGGCTAGGAGGGATTAGAGGAATGTTTTTTTCATAATCTTGCATTTGTGTGCAAGGATTTGCTAAATATAAATCATTTAGAATTATAAATCTTAGAATCAAAACTTTTTAAATGTTTATCAGTGCAAATTGCTGAAGTCATTGCACCTGAAACATTGCTAGCTGTTCTAGCCATATCCACAATAGGATCCACTGCTAAAATTAATGTTAAATAAGTAAAATACTCTCCAAATCCAATTCCAGTAAGCATAATAGAAGCTGCCATAGTTGCGCTACCAGGAATCCCTGCAATGCCTAAAGAACCTAAAACTGCTATTAACACAATAATCATAGCAAAACTAAAGTCAATTTCCATTCCAATCCCATATGCAATAAAAATTGCCGCTAGAGCAGGAAAATACCCCGCACACCCATTAAGTCCAATAGTTGTTCCAATAGAAGCCACAAAGTTTGCTACACCCGAGCTAACTCCAAGTTTATTTTGCAGAGTAGAAACAGTCAATGGTAAAGTCCCAACAGAAGAACGGGAGCTAAAAGCAAATAACCACACAGGAAATGCTTTTTTAGCATAAACAATAGGGTTTAACCCCTCTAAAGCTAAAATGATAAAATGGACTACAAACATTAATAACATTGCCAAATAAATCAAAACAATAAATAATAGAGCCGTTTTAATAGCTTCAAATCCATTAGAAACAATCACATTTGCCATCATACATAAAATAGCATAAGGCATAAATGAAATCACAAAACCTGTTACATTCATAATAATTTGATGCAAAGCAAAAATAAATCCCTCAAACACTTTATAAATAGCTTCATTTTGTTTATACAAAGATTTGGCACCAAAACCAATAAATAAAGAAAAGACAACAATAGCAATAATATTTTCTTTTGTCATAGACACAATAATATTACTAGGGATTAATCCAAGAAGAATTTGTGGCATTGTTAAAACTTCTCTAATTTCCCTCTCACCTGCTTGAATATTAAATCCTAATCCTAACTCAAAATACCACCCAAGTGTGATTCCTATTACTGCTGCAACAGCTGTGATAAAAAGTATCCAAAAAAGTGAAAGTCTTAATAATGAATAGATTTTAATATCTTTATCTAAATCCATAATAACTTTGATAATAGAAATACCAATAATAGGAATAACAAGCATTTTAATAAAACCAATAAAAACTGCTGTCACAAAACTTAACCATATCTTTATTTCTGAATACCAAAGGTTCTTTTTGGCTTCTAACACACTTGGATAATCTGCTAAATACTGCAAAACAAATCCCATTAAAACACCCACCACAAGAGCAAAAAGCATACGCAAAGAAAAATTTATTTTATAAACAGACATTTTATAAATAATATAAAACATTGCCATTACAAATAACAAAATAAGAATAGTTTGCCATTGTGATAACACTAGAAAACGACCTAAGAAGTCCATAACTTATCCTTTAATTTTATATTAAGCTTAAGTTTCTAATGTATCAAAAAAAATTGGATTGTCAATGTAAGTTTATATTTACTTAAGGAGTAAAATACACTAGCATTGCTAGTGTATTAAGGTATATCAATAAGCTCTAGGCACACATTTCCATTCGATTTCTTTTGCAATGAGCTGCCCATCTTTTGGTAATCCTGTTGCAGGATTAATGGCTTGATTGTTATCTGCATTATAGGCATTATATCCACCATAAGGCACGGCTTCGACTTTAACATATTTGCCCGGAGTCAAATCCTTAAAACTCCCATACACATCTTGTCCAAAAGCACCACAATCATCACCTTTAATCTCTGTATAAGGTAAAACCTTAATCACTAATTGCCCACTTGGTCCTGCTAGAGTGATAGTTTTATCCTTATCATTGACTGCTGAAATTTGCCCTTGCACATCAAAGTCAAAATCTGCCATTGCTGCAGTTGAAAATAATGCCACTAAACCTAAAGCTCCAAATAATTTTAGAGTTTTCATTTTTGCTCCTTTAAGCGATTTTAAAATTCAGATTCTAGTTTCCCAATCAATCTGTAAGCAAAATTATAAAACCCATTTATCAAGAAAATGTGAAGATATTGCTAAATTTGTATGAAGAGGCTTTAAGCCCCTTTGATTCTGTTATTTTGCAAGTAAAGAATCAACTTTATAAATAAAATCTTCGACGCCTTGAATACCACCAATTAAAATCAAATATTTGCCATTGATAATGAAGCTTGGCACCCCTTGAATCTCCGTGTATTTTATCAGATTCTGCCACTCTTTCAAGGTTTCTTGAGAATCTTTACTTTTTAAAATTTCTTGATATTCTACTTCTGTGATTCCCATAATCTCTAAACCCTCTTTAGTGAGCTCCTGCAGATTATTCCATTTTTTTCTTTCTTTGTGAATGACGTTAAAATAATAATTCAAGACTTTTTTATATAAAGTATTTGGGGACTTGGTATCTAGCCCTGCTGCTTTATCTTTGGCTAATGCCACAACTAAAATCTTTGAAATCTCCTCATGTACGGGAATGGGTGCAGCAATATGGTAAGCAAGAAATTCTACATTTTTAGGTAAAAATTCCAAAAGGCTTGGGATAAAATCCTCATTAAAATGCGCACAATGCGGGCAGCCAATGTTAAAAATTTCAAGCACTTTGTTTTGCATATTTGGGATAGGTTTATCTAAAACTATATAATCCACACCTTCTTTTAAATCACTTGCCATAGCCTGCAAGGCAAACAAACAAATTCCAATAAACCAAACCTTTAAAAACTTCATAAAATCTCCTTATTCTTTAAAAATTAAATCCTCAAAAATAAATTGCTGCTCTTTAGGGATTGCTTCAAAAATCGCATAAGCAAGATTGCGAATTTCCCAAAGTGCGCTTCTAGAACTCCTTAAATGCAAGAAATTCTGCAAACTTCTTGCATTAATACTCCAAGTAAGCTCGGTTTTATACGACTCTGGCATAGCAAATTTTGCAAAATCGTTACTGATATTTTCCTGCAATAAAAGCCGAAGATTTTCTAATGCCCTAAGTGAAGCTTCATTAACCTTGCTATTTTCAGTCATTACCAAAAATTTCTCTGCCCGATTCAAATTTGCTTCATTAAATGGCAAAAAACCCTCCTCGCTTTTTAACTCTTTTAAAGTATAGCGGCTACTTTTGACACTCAAAGATGCCACGCGATGCCTTGCTAATTCCTGCAAACATGCCCGCGAGATTCCTTTAATATAAAAAGTATAACTAAGATGTTCTAAAGTCGAAGCATGCTTATATTTATTCCCCACTCTATCAATAAGTTCTTTGTCCTTCTCCCCACCATTATCACTCTTTTCAAAACTCTGCCAACAAGTCCTAATAGCGTGGGAGCAAACCTTTAAATCTGTATAATTTAACAAAGCAATTTCCATTTTTATCCTTATTTTTGTAATTTAAGCCGCTGGGCGTGGGTAATGGCAATAGCAATAGCATCGGTAATATCCAAAGGCTTAATCTCACCTTTGATACCCAAAAGCCGCTTAACCATAAATGCCACTTGCTCTTTATGTGCTTTTCCATTTCCTGTGAGAGCTTTTTTAATTTGCAAGGGTGTGTATTCTGTAAAATTCCCTAATTCTTGCAAAATTTTCAAGCTCAAAGCCCCTCGAAATTGGGCTAATTTAATCACTGTTTTAGGATTATAAGCATAAAAAATATCTTCAATTGCCACAGAATCAATTTGGTGATTTTTCAAAACTAAATCAATCCCTTCCACAAATTCCAAAATCTGATGCTGTAAGATTCTTTCTTTAATCTTTATTAACCCCGCTTCAAGTAATACAAGCGAGTTTTTTTGCATCTGGATAATTGCATATCCACAATTCCGACTTCCCGGGTCAATCCCTAAAATATTCACTATTTTCTTTCTCTAAATTAGCTAAGGAAAATAGAATCATATAAAATTTTTAGTGATTCTTAGATAAAATTCCCAAAAATTATAATTCACACTAAATTCACATAGTGTGAATAACTCAAAAATTAAAGAATCGAGGTTACCTTGCATCCTATTTTGTTACAGCTCAAAAAAGAAATCACACCCTTTGAATTTGACAACTACATCAACCAACTTAGTTTTAATGAAAAATATTCCCGCGATGATAGAATCATCTTTAATGCCCCAAATAATATCATTGCAAGCTGGATTAAAACCAAATATGCAAGCAAAATCGCCCAACTTTTTGAAAATCAAAACGGCTATAAATCTGAAGTAATTATCGAAGTTTTTAATCCCAATAAAAAAAAAGAAAACAAAAATAACATCAAAAAAATCCAAAATGCTACTAACCTAAATCCTTCTTTAACTTTCAACTCTTTTGTTGTTGGGAATTCTAATAGCTTTGCTTTTAATGTCGCAAAAGCCGTGGCACAGAATCAAAGCACAATTTATAATCCTCTAGTAATTTATGGGAACACCGGACTTGGCAAAACACATTTACTAAATGCCATTGGAAATGCCAATGCAAATGTCGGAAAATCTGTCATTTACACAACAAGCGAACAATTTTTAAATGATTACTTACTCCATATCCGCAACAATACTATGGATAGATTTCGCGAAAAATACCGTGCTTGTGACTACTTGCTTATTGATGACATTCAATTTTTAAGCGGCAAGAATCAGATTCAAGAAGAATTTTTTCACACCTTTAATGAGCTTAAAGAAAATAATAAACAAATTGTCCTCACCTCTGATAGACCACCAAAAGATATGAATGGATTAGAAGAAAGACTAAAGACACGTTTCACTTCAGGACTTTTAGCAGACATTCAACCCCCAGAATTAGAAACCAAAATCAATATTATCAATGCTAAATGTGAATTAGATGGAATCCACCTAAGCCCAAAAATCATCGACTTTATTGCTGCAAATATTAACGACAATATCCGCGAAATTGAAGGGGTTTTAGTCAAACTTAATTTTTCAATTAATGTTACAAATATCCAAGAAGTGACAATTGACTTTGTACGGGATATCCTCAAAGAATATATCAAAGAATCAAAAGAAAATATCAATATGGACAAAATCATCGAAAATATTGCTAAATACTACAATATTAAGCCTTCAGAAATACGCAGTAAAAGCCGCTCTAAAAACATTGTAACAGCTCGAAAAATCGTGATTTACTTAGCACGCACACTCACACCAAATTCCATGCTTTTCTTAGCAGATTATTTTGATATGAAAGACCACAGCACCGTGAGTAAAGCTATGAAAAGTATCCAAGAAGAAATCAACAAAAACACAAATTTCAAAACCCTCATCGAAGAACTAAAAAACAAAATCAAATAATCTATTTTAAAACAAAATTCTGATAAAATAGTGAAATCATGTGAAAAACCAATCCCAAAATATTCACATCAATAATAACCAAAATTTAGGAATTTCTAGTAGCTATTCAACTTTTCAAGTCCCCTACTAATACTTCTAAATTTTAATTATAAAAGGAGATTCTATGAACATTGTCATTCCAAATAGTGTTTTAGATAACATTTTTACTGCCCTACAACCTTTCTTAGACAAAAAAGATTCTAGTCAAATCACTTCTCATATTTACTTAGAAACTAAAGATAATCAACTCATCTGTAAAGCAACTGATTTTGAAATGGGATTATGTTCAACTACAGATTCTTTAACCATTAACGAACAAGGAATTGCAACCGTTAATGGAAAACAAGCCTTAGACATCATAAAAAGGCTAAAAGAAGGCGAAGTTAATCTTTACACTAATAATGAAAACCTTCATATTAAACAAAACAAAAGCTCTTTCAAACTTCCTATGTTTAATGCTCAAGAATTCCCAAGCTTCCCAGAATACGAAAATCTCCCAAAATTAGAAATTAATTCTCTAGAACTCATTAATTCTATGAAAAAAATCTTCCCCGTTATTGATATTAATAATCAAAAACGTGAACTTAATGGAGCTTTAGTAGATATCAAAGAATATTCTTATAATTTCGTCGCAACAGACACCAAACGTCTTGCAATGGTAAAGTTTGAAAACCCATCAGGAAATAATCTTGCCCTAATTTTCCCTAAAAAAGCCATTACAGAAATCCAACGTCTGTTTTTTGATAATATCAAACTTTTCTATAGTGAAAAAAATATCATCATCAAATCCCAAAATTACACTTTCTTTTCTCATCTTATTAATGGAAAATTTCCAGATTATGAGAAGATTCTTCCTAAAGAAATCCAAACAGAGCTCACCATCTCAAAAGCAAAAATTATAGAAGGAATTAAAGTTATAAATTCTGTAACCAATGACATTAAATTAACTTTCAAAGCCAATGAAATTCTCTTTGAATCACTCAGTCAAGATAATTCCGAAGCCCAAACTCAAATTGAAATAGATTTACCTATCACAGAAGAAATTGAAATTGGAATCAATTCTCGCCATGTTTTGGATTTCTTAACTCAAATCGAAACAACGGATTTTACTTGGGGATTAAATGGTAAAAATGCACCTTTTATTCTTAAAAGTGGGAACTTTTTAACAGTGATTATGCCCATTATTCTATAATTTTTAAATATCTTAAGGAAAAGAATGGAAAACAAACAATATTCAAGTAGCAGTATTAAAGTTTTAAAAGGTTTAGAAGCTGTTAGAAAACGCCCGGGAATGTATATTGGTGATACGAATACAAATGGCTTACACCACCTTGTTTATGAAGTTGTGGATAATTCCATTGATGAGGCAATGGCTGGGTATTGTGATAAAATTTCTATTACTCTAACTAAAAAGGGTAGTGTGATTATCCAAGATAATGGACGTGGAATTCCTGTAGATATTCACCCTACAGAAAACATTCCTGCAGCTACAGTTGTTTTAACCGTGCTCCATGCAGGAGGGAAGTTTGACCAAGATTCTTATAAAGTTTCAGGAGGTTTGCATGGGGTTGGTATTTCTGTTGTCAATGCCCTCTCAAAAACCCTCCAAATGACAATTCATAAAAATGGACAAGTCTATCGCCAAAATTTTACACAAGGCATTCCTCAAGACGAACTAACTATCATTGGCGAATGCAAAGACAATGGAACCATAATTGAATTTATTCCTGATGAAAGTATTTTTGACATAACAGAGTTTCAACAAGAAATTTTATTAAGGCGTTTTAGAGAGCTTGCCTACCTTAATAAACAAGTTACGATTCATTTTAAAGATGAACGCGATGGATTTGATGAGATTTATCATTTTGAAGGGGGGCTAAATCAATTTGTTAAGGATTTAAATAAAAAGCCTTTTATTTCGAGTATTATTAGTTTTGAAGGGACTGAAAATAATGTGGAAATCCAAATTGCCCTAGCGTATAATGAAAGCTTTGATGAGAAAGTTTTAAGCTTTGTTAATAATATCCGCACTATTGATGGTGGGACACATGAATCAGGCTTTAGAATGGGGCTAACTCGTGCGATTACAAATTATATTGAAGCCAATGCAAGTGCGAGGGAAAAAGATTCTAAAATTACTGGTGAAGACATTAGAGAAGGCTTAGTGGCTATTGTCTCTATTAAAGTTATAGATCCGCAGTTTGAAGGACAAACAAAAGGCAAATTAGGGAGCGCTTTTGTGCGACCAATCGTCCAAAAGCTCACCTATGAAAAACTTGCCAAATTCTTTGAAGAAAACCCTAATGAAGCTAAGGCGATTATGCAAAAAGCTTTACTTGCTGCAAGGGGTAGGGAAGCGGCAAAAAAAGCACGGGAACTCACACGTAAAAAAGAAACTTTTAGTGTGGGGACCTTGCCCGGTAAGCTTGCAGATTGTCAGAGCAAAGACCCTAGCATTTCAGAGATTTATCTTGTGGAGGGTGATTCTGCTGGAGGTAGTGCAAAACAAGGGCGTGATAGGGTTTATCAGGCGATTTTACCTTTACGAGGGAAGATTTTAAATGTTGAAAAAAGTCGCTTGGATAAGATTTTAAAAAGTGAGGAAATTAAAAATCTCATTACTGCCCTTGGTTGTGGAATTGGTGAAGATTTTGATATTTCTAAAATCCGCTATAACAAAATCATTATTATGACGGATGCCGATGTCGATGGTAGCCATATTCAAACACTTTTAATGACTTTTTTCTTTCGTTATTTGCGAGGTGTGATTGAATCAGGTTATCTTTATATCGCACAGCCACCACTTTATCGCTTTAAAAAAGGTAAAAAGGAAATCTATCTTAAAGATGAAAAGGCATTGAGTGAATACCTCATCGAAAATGGGATTGAAAACTTTGAATTTCAGGGGATTGGGACAAAGGATTTAATGGAATTTTTCAAAATTGTAGCGCATTATCGTTCCACTTTAAATGAGTTAGAAAAGCGATTCCCGCTTATTGAGATTGTGCGTTATTTGATTGAAAATCCCGATTTAATCGGAATGTCAAATCAGGATTTGTATGCAGAGATTAAGAAAAAGATTCAAAATTTGGAATTTAATATTTTAAATGAAGTGCTTGATGAACAAAGGATTCATCTTTATGTACAAACAGATTCTGGGTTAGTGGATCTTAAGATTGATGAGGATTTATTCACCCACCCGCTTTTTGAGGAAGCGTATTTTGTGTTTAATAAGTTAAAAGAGAGGGATTTGGAGTTTTTAGAGGGTAATGATCCAGTAGAAATGCTAGAAAAAATCGAAGAAAGTAGTAAAAAAGGTGCAGATATTCAGAGATATAAAGGATTGGGTGAGATGAATCCAGAGCAGCTTTGGGAAACGACAATGACACCAGAAAACCGCCGCTTGATTCGTGTGGAAATCAAAGATATTGAGGAAGCAAGCGATGTGTTTTCACTCTTTATGGGCGATGAGGTTGAGCCAAGACGTGAGTATATCCAAGCTCATGCAAAAGATGTGAAACATTTAGATGTTTAGAGGTTTAAAATGGTGATATTAGCAGGAATTATTGATTTTTTTACAAGTGTGAATGGGATTTTTTATGTGATTGCCTATTTAGTAGGTGGAATCCCATTTGGACTTATTTATGGCAAGATTTTTGGTGGAGTGAATATCCGAGAAATTGGAAGTGGAAGTATCGGTGCGACGAATGTTTTAAGAGCATTAAAAGAAACTAATCCGCAAATTGCAAAAAAAGTGGCGATTCTAACGATTTTAAGTGATGCCTTCAAAGGTATTTTAGTTATTTTAATTGCAAGATTTTTGGGAATTAGTTATGAAGCCCAGTGGATGATGGCATTTTTGGCTGTAATTGGACATTGTTTTAGCCCTTTTTTGAAATTTGAAGGAGGTAAAGGCGTGGCAACAGGAGTTGGAGTTGTTGGCGTATTTTTACCATTTGAAGCGATTTTAGGTTTGGTGGCTTGGTTTTTGGTTGGGAAATTCTTAAAAATTTCTTCTTTGGCTTCTTTGATTGGCGTTTTATTTGGTGGGCTAATGACTTTTATTTTACATCCAGATGTGCCACATATCCATACTCACACACCTATTGTTTTGATTATAGCTATTATTTTTTATAAACACATTCCCAACATTATTCGTTTATTCCAAAACAAAGAACAAAAGGTAATTTAATCCTTTTTTTTTGAGTATTAAATCAAATAGAATTATTGATTGATTTTGATAAAATCTTCTAAAATTTCTTCTTGCATTACATATTGTATTTCTAATGTAAAATTCCCAAGAATCTTATCTTTGATAATTACAATGGGAGAGGTTAGGAAGCCTTGAGGATAGAGATGATAACGCAAGGCAAGTTGTAAGGATTCTTCTAAGCCATTTTTAAGAAATGTTTCAAAGTTCTCTTGTTTGAGAAAGTTTTTAAAAGCTTTAAACTCCAAAAGTAAAATTCCTTCTTTTGAAGCATAGCCAATTCCCTCTTTCCAAAATTCAATTTTTGCCTTTGTGGGTTTATTTAGTATGGAGTGATTAAAAATAAAACTTGGAATGGTTTTAGAATCTTGGGTTAAAATGCCTTTTAGAAGGCAGTATTTTTGCACTTTTCTTTTGATGATATGGTAAGGCTTTTGATTGTTTTCTAAAGATTCGCGTGTTTGAAAATTTTTAAGCCGTAAAAGAGGGAGGTTGCGTGAATCTTTTGGGATATTGAGGCTAGAAACAAGTTCTAATGGAATCTTATGGGATTTTTCCCTTTGTTTAGTTAGAGCAAAGAGGCAACCGCAGTAGTTTTGACGATACAGATTGGCTTCTTTAGCAAGTTCATTTTGAATCTTCGTCCCACCATTCCCACGCACATCAATGGGTAAAAAACCTAGGGAATGTTTTTTTGCCATTGCTTCACCCTGTGAAAAAAGTTCATTTTGGGATTTCATTGGGCTTGCAAGGAGGGTTGTGGTGAATTCCACACAATGTGTTTCTTTGGCGATTTGTGCGGTTTTCTCTAGTCGATAATCAAAACAATAAGAACACCTCTCGCCTTTTTCTGGTTCTTCTTCTAAGCCTTTTGTTCCACAAAGCCATGAATCTAAGTCATATTCCCCAACGATTAGCGGAATCCCTAGCATTTTACAGCTTCTTTGGACATCTTTAAGCCGCATAAGATATTCTTCATAAGGGTGGATATTAGGATTATAAAAAAATCCGCAAAAATTTTTTTGTGGATAGAGCTTTTGAAGCTGGATTAGGAAATGATGACTATCCACACTGCAACAAATATGCACCAAAGTTGTGTTTTGATTTAAAAAATTATAAGCGATTTGAGACATTGTTATCCTTTTTTATTTTTTGTAAGCATAATATAAAAATGCACCCATTCCAATCACAAAAACAATCACCAAAAAGACAAGTAAGATAATATCTAAACTATGCATTTGTGATTTCCTTCTCTCTTAATTGTCCGCAAGCAGCACTAATGTCTAAGCCTTTGGATTCTCGAATTGTGCATAAAAGCCCTTTTTTGAGTAGAAATTCTCTAAAAGCTTCGACTTTTTCCTTATTTGGTCGTTTATAAGGGCTTCCTTCGTGTGGATTAAAATAGATAAGATTCACTTTAGCTTTGATTTTATTAAGTAATGCTACAAGTTTTTTAGCACATTCTAGGCTATCATTGATTCCATCAATCATCAGGTATTCAAACATTACTCTTTTGCGTGTATCAATAGGGAAAATAGTAACTTCATCAATGATACTTTTGATGTTATAAGCTTTGTTAATAGGCATTAGTTCTGTGCGGAGATTGTCATCAACAGCATGCAGTGAGATAGCTAATTGCACTCCTAAATCCAATGTTCCAAGTTTTTTGATTTTTGGAGCGATTCCACTTGTGGAAATCGTTTGGCGGCGAGGCGAGATACTCAAACCATCAAGCTCGGATAGAATTGCAATGCACTTTGCCACATTGTCTAAGTTATCAAGTGGTTCGCCCATTCCCATATATACGATATTTACGGCTTTATTGCTTGGGATATTTTGGTCTTTTTTGATAGCAAAGACTTGATAAACCATTTCTCCTGCAGTGAGATTCCGCACAAAGCCACCTTTAGCCGTGAGACAGAAGCTACAACCGACTTTACAGCCAATTTGTGAGGAAAGGCAAAGTGTGAATTTATCTTCTTTCATTTTCAATAATACCGCTTCATAAGTTAGATTATCTGCAGTTTTAAAAAGATATTTTACACTGCCATCACTGCTTTGCTCCTTTTTTGCGATACTCACTGAATCACTTATAAAATTTTGTTTGAGAAATTCTCGTAGGTTTTTGGGGAGATTTTCCATTTTGTCAAAGTCATTTTTATAACGCACATAAAGCCAATGGTAAATTTGTTTAGCACGGAATTTTGGGAAGCCTATCAGAGAATCTGCTAGTGATTCTAAGTTTAGTCCAAAGATATTTTGCTTATCCATTTTTTGTCCTGATGTATTCTTCTAGTTTTTGCATGGCTTTTTTGTGATGAGTAAGAAATTCTTTTTGGGTGTCTTTGTGAATATGATTCGTGGTACAAAAAATCCCCAAAGCTGGAATCTCATAATGTTTTGCAACCTGTAACACACTAAAAAATTCCATATTTTCATATAAGATTCCAAGTTTGGTGAATCTCTGTGCGAGATTAGCATTTGTAGTGATATAGTTGCTAGAGTTGATGATATTTTTAGGTAATGTTTCATGTGAAACATTTTCTAGGGAAATACAATTATCTAAAGGTGTATAAGAATCATTTTGTAAAAAAGAAAGCTCGATATTTGTTGCGCTTTGAGATTCAAAGATTTCTAATAAAGGTTTAGAATCATCATAACAACCGCAAGTCCCCACAAACACAATCTCACTAGGCTTATCATAAAAAATAAGTTGTGTGAGTTTCATCGCACTTTCTATAAGCCCCACTCCAATGCTTTTTGCGGAAGAGAAATTCTCGATTCTACCGGCACAATAAATCATTTTAAACCTTATTTTGTGATTTCTTTGTAATACAAATATGATTCGTTTTTCTTAATTGTTTTTTGGGTGGGAATCTGTAAAACTTCAAAGAATCGAGACTTTTCTAAAAAGGCGATTTCAATCACATCACCCACTTTCACATCTCGACTTGCTTTAACACTGATTCCAGCGATTTTCACGACACCATTTTCTATCATATCTTGAGCGATAGTGCGACGTTTTGTAATATTCACGGCATTGAGGAATTTATCGATTCGCATTTTTTAAACCTAAAAATTTTTGTGAAATTGTATCTTAAAAAATATAACAAAACGTTTTGTCAAATACGCAAAAAGGGCAGAAAATTTTACAAAAAAAAAGAACTTTTGACACAAAAAACACACATTTTTATTTTTTGTTCGTGTCAAGAAAATTATAGCATTATTTTTTTGAAAAAAGCAAATTAAAGTGAAAATGTAATTGTGTGGGGCTTGTGTGGGGCAATATATCGCTACACAATTATCTTGCGCTTTTAATACAATTTGTCATTTCAAATATTTCATCAAAATTGCACTGCAAAAAAATAAATTTATTCCCAATTCTCTGCAATTTTCACACAATTTTTAATCAAACATTTTTTTAAACAGAAAAATTACTTTTATAATTAATTCTTCCTTGTCTTCCTTGTCTTCCTTCTTGGAGGAAAAAGACATAACCTGCTAAAGTCATTGCTGGTATTTTAGGCAGTAAAGTAGCTAGAGCTAAATACTCAAAAAGATAAATTTAGTGTATAAATGGAGTGTAGGGACTTTTGGAGCTGGAGTTGGTAGGCTATTGGTGGTGTAGCGGCAGGTTTTTAGGAATATTACTTGAATCAAAAAGCTTTCATTTAGAATCATTAGCTTTTACTTAAAACAGCCCCTAGCATTCCAAATCTTTAAGCCTTGATTGTATATGCTTATATGCCTCTTTGGCTTCTCTCTCACTCTTAAACTCTATCCCGCTAAGTTTGGCATAGACTAATGGAAAAAGTTAGGTATAAGGTTCGCTTAAAGGTAGAATATGTTAGAATAGGTAATTTAAAACTTTAGGTAAGTCAATGAATGAGGCACACATTATAGCAAAAGCAAACGAAGTAAGAATACTTGCAGGGCAAATTTTTCCTATTGACCCAATCCTTGTCGCTAAAGCTATGGGATTGGAAGTTTTTACAGCTAGTTTGCCTCGAGATGTAAGTGGGCAGATTTTTTACAAAAAAAAGATTTTTATAGAGCAAACAGATTATATCACACGACAAGTTTTTAGTGTCGCACACGAATTAGGGCATTATGTGTTGCACAATGATGGCACAAGCCATATAAGCCTAAGAGACACTACAAGCTCTCAAGGGATAGACACAAAAGAAATCGAGGCGAATTTCTTTGCAGCAAATCTCTTAATGCCTCAAGATGAAGTTTTGAGGCTTGTGGGCTTAAAATTTACACTAGATTCTATGGCTAGTTATTTTAATGTATCACCCATTGCTATGCAATACCGCTTAGAAAATTTAGGAATATCTGCTTATGTCTAATCAAATGCCAAAAAAAACGCAAATCTCGCTGAAAGTGTAGAATCTTTAGCTAATAATGATAAATTGCAAGAGCTAAAGCTACAAAATGAAGTATCCAAAGAGCTTATTGAGATTAAAAACAATCAAAAGAAAGAAAACGACACACAAGCAATGCTCCATAACGCCATAATCTTAAATAATTTATAAGCAAAAAGTTGGTTAAACTATTTTTTAGCAATTGGTTTTTTGTTTGGATTTTAATTTATATTAGTTTAAATATAGGATTGGATTATTGCTATGGCAATAAGGCATATTTTTATATTGCCTTGCTAGATAAAGTCGTGTTATTTGTAATTGTGTGCGTTTTAGGTAAATTCTTAAAAGATAACCTAAGCCTTTTTATTGAAATGCTAAAAAAAGATAAAACATAATCCTAGTATTCCAAATCCTTAAGCCTTGATTGTATATGTTTATATGCCTCTTTGGCTTCTCTCTCACTCTCAAATTCTATTCCACTAAGTTTAGCATATTTGCTAAAATCCTCAAAATTCTTAAAATCTATATCTTGCTGTTTAAAAAGATTTGTGCTAGAATTGTTTTTAGAGTTAGATAAGGGTTGCTTATCTGTAAAAAGGGCATCGCCGAAAGTCTTGTCCTTTTCTCTATCTGTTTTATACCCTGTGAGTATCCATTTATTGTCCCCTTGCCCGTGAAATCCTTTTGAAATGCCTATTTTATAATAGTCCCTTCCTTGTTTATGCCAAATTGTAGTTACATTATTTTGTGTTACTACCCTACCATTTTCTACAATCTGCGGAATAGTTTCCACAAACTCTCTAGCTTTTGCTTGTGCCTCTGCCTCGCTTAATCCTTCTTTAATAAAATCCTGCGTTCGTCTCTCTAGGATATGGGCTAATCCAAAACTAGAATCCCCCAAACCAAATCAATATCCCCTAAGCCCTCTTTATAAAAGGCCCCTGCTACTTGTCCTTGTCTCTCTCTTAGAATCTTAGTTATGGCATTTGTCCCGTCTCGATAAAACTCGGCATAATTTGTGCCAAATTCAGCAATGGGATTGATATTAAAATCCCTTTGTATATCTTTTCTTATTTGCTCTACTGCCTCTTTAGCTTCATCTATGCTTTCCATGTAATTACTTTTTTTAATATGCTTAAATAGCTCTGCCTCGCTTCTTTGGTTTTCTTTAGATTGTATTGCTAGGGTTTGCTGTGGATATTGTGTGAAAATATCTGCTTTATAGTATCTAAGCCTTAAGGCTCTTTTTTGTTCTTTTAGCTCATCTAGGGCTTGTTGTACTTCTTTTGTTACTTCTTTTTTCTTGGCATATTGTGCTTCTATTTCTTTGAGTGCTTTTTGGATTGCCTCTATTTCTTTTGCAGCGTCATTCCCTGCTTTTGCATAGTTTTCATAAGCTTCTAATGTGTTTTTTATATCCTCATAGCTTCTAAGATTTGTTTTTTTAATCGCCCATTTACCAATACTGTTACGTTCTTTCCATTTTACAATCGTATAATTGTTATCTTTAAAATTCTTTTTGTAGATTATCTAAAATAGGCTTAATACTCGGCTTATACTTTAGTTTGTGGTAATATTGTTCTTGTTGTTCAATCTCTTTTAATTTTTGTTCGTATTGTTTTTTGGTTAAATTTGTGGTAGAATCTAGAATGCTAAGGCTTTGATTGTGGGAAGTCCCACCTTGAATTTGGTCAAGGTTCTGCGTTGCAGTCGCCACTTTATGCTGGTTTTCAGTATTGGGGAATGCCTTAGCATTTTTAAACAATACCTCTTCATTTAATTTTCCATTTTGTTTCCACGCTGTATCAAATCACAATTTATTCCTACCTGTCAAAACTTCCTCAATAACTATAAAATGCCCATTGATTTGTTTAGCATAAATGGTTGTATTATTGTTTGCAACCACCCTTTTATCGTAAGTTTTTGTGATGTCTGGATAGTATTTAACAATTTCATCTATATCAATATTTATATTTGCTTGGTTCTTGTCTTTTGCGTGGCGATTGAGAGCGTGGGCTAAGTGCTGAGCGTCTATTTCCCTTGCGATTGGATAGTTACCTTTAAAATCAAACTCGGATTCTAGCTGCTTTAACTCCTCACCCTCTACCTTGCCTACAATAATCTTATCCTTTGGGCTTGGTTTGTTTAAATTCCATTTTTCTATTTGCTCTTTTATCTGTGTTGGATTTGGTGTGCTTGTGGTAGAAAATTGTGCCTCCCTTTTTTGTTTGTGAATCTCGGCTTCTTTTGCCCTCAAATTTTCTGCTTCTTTTAGGGTTTCAGTTTTGA
>CALVAF010000019.1 GCA_944325475.1 uncultured Helicobacter sp. | reverse complement strand
ATGGATAATTTATTTTGTTATTTAAGGATTTGACTATACCAATTCTTTTATCTCTATTTGCCACTCATACCAATCTATAATCTCTTCTCTTTCTTTAAATAACTTTTTTAGTTTAAAAAGAATTTAGCATAAAATAAAGAAGAAATTTTAAAATGAATCAAAGCGCTTTAATTTTAAATAGAAAAACTTTGATTGAAAATGGTGTTGTGTGAAAATACCAATCCTAAGCTATACACTAAAATCTTGGGAATAAAAACAAACTCAAAAAAACTAATGGAAGAGGCTTTAAGGCAAAATACAAGCTGTTTGATACCACGCAAAAACACCTTAAATGAAAAAGACAAGCCATCAAAGCCAGTCTTTTCATCACCACAAAAACTCTTTTAGTAGGAATTACAAAAAGCTTGAATATGCGGATTTGTTTTTAAACCAGCCCAATGAGTATTAAGGTTACTATTAATGCAAGAAATTATGAGGCTAGGGAAGTTAGGGTAATTGGCATGAGTAATTTTATTTTAAATTAAGCCTTAAATTTGTTTGAATGATTCTAAAATGGTGGAATCAAGGGTGGATTCTACTGTGTCATTGCAAAGGGTAAAACAATCCATGACAAGAAAACACCCTAACAAGGCTGAAGTGGAAACCACAAAGATTTTATTAATCATGGATTTGCAGGTATGAATGAATCGCTATGGCAATCCATGAGGCTAAAGCCTCATACAAGGACAACCTTAGCACAAAAACAAAGCCAACTCATCTCCCAAAAAATAATCCACCGCATAGATTCTGCCCCCTCTCCTCTCCACCTTATTTTCATTTAACAAAACTTCCAATCTCTGCTTTTTACAAACCCTCTCTTCTAGCACCCCCACACAAGAGCGAAATCCCAAAAACAAATGCTCCAAATCCAAATCCGATTGACTTAAAATCTCCCTTTTCCCCTCTGCCCCACTCAAATATGCCTCAATCTCACAAGCCCCATAGCTCCTAACTCCGCCCACACAGCCTACCCCACCAGCGCCAAGCCCCAAATAATCTCTCTGCTCCCAATAAGCCAAGTTATGTTTTGATTGGTAGGGACGAGCATAATTACTCACTTCATATCGCAAAAACCCAGCCCCCTCTAGCTTGTCTTTCACAAAATGCCCCATACTCGCAAACCCAGCAAACTCGCCGCTAAACTCACTCTTTTGCTGCACGAAAAATCGACTGCCCTCATCAATACTAAGCTGATAGGCTGAAATATGATTAATTGGTAGTTTAGAAGCCATTTGCACTTCTTGAATCAAAATCTCTTCATTACAAAAAGGCGTGCCATAAATCAAATCAATACTGAGATTCTCCAAGCCCACTTTGATAGCATTGTCAATTGCCAAAAACACTGAATCTTGCCTATGTGTGCGCTCCAAAAATCGCAATTTTTCTGCAAAAAAGCTCTGCACCCCAAGACTTAGGCGATTAACCCCCATTTGCTTCAAATCCCTAATCCACTCCAAAGTTAGAGAATTAGGATTAGCCTCGATGTTGATCTCTGCATTCTCCACCAAATAAGGTTCCAAAATCTCAAAAATTTTGCGGTATTGCTGCGACTCTACCACACTTGGCGTCCCCCCACCAATATAAAGAGAAGTAACCCCACAGATTCCAAATTCTAGCAGTTTCCGCTGTAAATCCTCACTCAAAACCTGCATATACTGCGTTTTTAGATGATTCTTATTAGTTTTAGAATTAAACGCACAATACCCACACTTGCTATCGCAAAAAGGAATATGTAAATACACTGAAACTTCCAAGCCTAAAACCCCAAACCAACAACTTTTGATTCTAACTTTTCTGATTTCATTTTTTCCATTCCCATTTTTTAATCCCAAAATCCCCTATTTCCACAGCCTCATTTCACACTTAGCCAATGCTTACTACTCTCTTATCTGCCCCTTGCCTCGAATCTTGTATTTGTAGCTTGTGAGGCAATCCACACCCATAGGACCCCTAGCATGTAGCTTAGAAGTAGAAATCCCCACTTCCGCTCCATAGCCAAACTCACCCCCATCGCTAAATCGCGTGGAAGCATTGACATACACACACGCGCTATCCACACATTCCAAAAACTCCTCTGCAACGCTATAATCCTCGCACAAAATCGCCTCGCTATGCCCGCTACTAAACTTAGCTATATGCTCTAGCGCCCCTTGCAACCCGCATACGATTCTAAGATTTAAAATATTCTCATTATATTCTTTATGGTAATCTTCTAGCGGGATTAGGTCACAGGGGATTCCACATTCCATTAAAATCGCACATGATTCTTCACAACCCTTTAAAATTGTCCCCTTCTGTGCCAACGCCCTAGCCACCTTAGGCAAAAACTCACCTGCAAAACTAGAATCAATAAGCAGCGTCTCACACGCATTACACACACTAGGGCATGAAGTTTTAGCATTCACGACCACGGCTATGGATTGTTCTATCTTGCAGCTAGAATGTGCAAAAATATGACAAACCCCCTTATCTTGCTTGATAACCGGGATTTTTGCATGCTCGCTTACAAATTTTATCAGCCCTTCCCCACCACGTGGAATGAGTAAATCGACATATTCCCTAGCACCCAGCAATTCCTTTAGTTCCTCCCGCTCACAAGAGAGCAACACAATGGCTTCTTGTGGAATCTGAAATCTCTCCAAAACCCTATGAAACACCCGCACGATAGCTTCATTAGAATTGCGTGCTTCCTTACCCCCCTTTAGCACACACACATTCCCACTTTTAAAGCACAGCCCAGCCGTATCACTCGTGACATTTGGGCGTGATTCATAGATGATTCCCACCACCCCAAGCGGCACACTTACCTTTTGTATCTCCAAGCCTTTAGCATTGCAAAATCCTCCTAGAATCTTATTTAGCGGGTCAGGGAAATCGGCTATCTGGCGCAATGACTTTGCCATAGCAAAAATCCTCATTTCATTTAATAACAATCGCTCTTGCATCGAAGCAGAAAGCGCAAAATTCTTGGCATTTTGCAAATCTTTAAAATTCGCTTCTAAAATCTCCTTACTTTGTGTTTCTAGCTCATTAGCGCATTCTCTCAAAAACTCCTGCCTTATAGAATGCGGAATCTTCCTCACACAAGCCTTTACTTCTTTTGCCTTTTTTAAAATTTCAAAAAGTTTCATAAATCCCCTTTAATTCTTAAATCTCGTTTCCCACACCTCTTTGCTTCCCCTTAAAATCATCATTTCCCCAATTTACTATTACCTAAACACCCTAACTCTCCCTAAACATACGCCTTGCAAGCCGCTTTGCCTTGACTTCCTCCTCCTCACGTTTCAAAGAAGTGTAAGTGGAGTTGGTATAATCCTCCAAAATCTTTTGGCTATTAATGCTTTTGCCATTAGAAGAAAGCTTTTGATACTCCCCATTTTCTTGCAGCTCATGGGCATTTGTATTATCCTCACTTTGTAAGCGTATGATTCCAAAAAGTTTATCGGCTAAAGCTTCATCAAAAATCGGTGTCATCAGCTCCACTCTCCGCTCCAAATTCCTTGGCATCAAATCCGCACTTGCAAAATAAATCTGTGGTTTTGCATGTTTGAAATAGTAGATTCTAGCATGCTCTAAGTATTTCCCCACAATAGAAATCACACGGATATTCTCACTCACTCCAGCAACTTTGGGCTTCAAAGAGCAAATCCCCCGCACAATTAGATCAATCTTCACCCCCGCATTTGACGCCTTATAAAGCGCCACAATCACATCTGTATCCACAATCGAATTTGCCTTTAAAATAATCCGCCCCTCGCTTCCCATTTTAGCCTCATTTTCAATCAGCTCTAAAATCTTTGGCTTGATTTGCAAAGGTGCTGCAAGCAACGTATTTAACCTTGATTTGTGCGAGAATCCAGAGAGATTGTGGAAAAATTTTGTCGCATCTTTGGTAAATTCCTTTTTAGAAGTCATATAGCTAATGTCCGTGTAAATTTTTGCACTGCTTGTGTTGTAATTCCCCGTGCTTAGATGCACATACTCACGCAGCTCCTTGCCGATACTTTTAATCACCAAAGCAATCTTAGCATGCACCTTTAGCCCCGGCACTCCATAAATCACATGCGCTCCAGCCCCCTCTAGCACCTTTGCCCAATGTAGATTATTCTCCTCATCAAACCTTGCCTTTAACTCCACTAATGCTGTGACTTGCTTACCATTTTCAGCCGCTTCAATGAGCGCTTTGACAATCGGGGAATTTTTGCCCACACGATAAAGCGTCATACGAATTGAAAACACATCAGGATCCTTAGCAGCACTTTGGATAAAATTTACCACTGGGTCAAAACTCTCATAAGGCTGAAATAACAACACATCTTGGGAATCTAAAATCGAAAAAATATTGGCATTAGAATCAAGCGGGGGCAGAATCTTGGGTGTGTAGTTTGGGAAAGTGAGCTGTGCGAAATTTTTATTCCCTACAATCTCCCACAAAATGCTAGAATTCATCGGCAATTCACATTCATAAATATCCTCGCTTGAAACTGGAATATAATTAGTAATGAATCGCTTTAACTCCTCATCATCTGTTTTGCTAATCTCTAAGCGGATAATCTCGCCTTTTCTGCGAGATTTCAAACCCTCTGTCATTAATGCCATAAAGTCATCGCCCTCTTCTTCTTCAATCTCCATATCCGCATTTCTTGTCACCCTAAATGCACTCCAGCTAAGCACAGAAAACCCCGGAAATAGCTCACTTGTGAATTCTGCCACCACGCTATCAGTTAGCACATAAGCATCCCCTAGTTTGATAAACCCCGGAAGCATTCGTGAAATGCGTGTCATTCCAAACTTAATCTCGTTTGGATTATCAATACTTTGGAGTTTGAGGGCTAGGACATAGCTAAGGTTATTGAGGTGTGGGAAAGGGTGCGTGGCATCCACAGCAATAGGCACAACAATAGGATAGAGATGATTGATAAAATATTCTTGTAGCTGCTTTTGCTGCTCTTTATTAGTCTCCTTATAAGTTTTGATACAAAGTCCAAGCTTACTTAGCTTCTCTTTGATTTCAAAATAGCAAGATTCAAGCAATTTTTTCTCTTTTTTAAGATAGCTTCTAATCTCCTCTAGTTGCTCCTTTGGCGTTAGCCTATCTGCACCACTTTCAGTGATTCTAGCAGCATAAAGTCGCTTTAGCCCAGCTACTCTCACCATATAAAATTCATCTAAATTGGTCCCATAAATTGCAAGGAATTTCAAACGCTCTAAAAGCGGATTATTTGGGTTTTGTGCCTCACTTAAAACACGCGTATTAAACCGCAACCATGACAATTCTCGATTGATAAAATGACTTGCTTCTTTGAGTTTATTAGACATTTTGACCTCTTTTGTGCTTTTTACAATTATACCCTAGCCTCGATAAAATCACTACAAGTTTTGGCAATTTCTTTATTGAGAAATTTTTACTATGAGAAATAATCAAGAAAATAGAAGTTCCCACTGCCTCATTACAAAGGCACCAAAATGCGTGTGTGAAGCACTCACCAATGCAAATTAATCCCACCAAATCGTC
>CALVAF010000018.1 GCA_944325475.1 uncultured Helicobacter sp. | reverse complement strand
AATTGGGATAGAATCATGCAAAATGTGCAGGATACAGAGGCAGTGTTAAGCATTGTTTCAAGCTCATGGGCAGCTTTATATGTGATTAAGATAGTTTATCAATGGCTGTTTGTATATTTTTATGGGGCAAGTATTGGAAAAATGGTGGTGCGTATTCGCGTAATGGAAGTGGAGTTACTTGATAATCCCAAAATGGTACAGGCGTTTATGCGGTCATTTTTTAGACTTTTGAGCGAAGTTTTGATGTGGCTACCTTTTTTATTTGTATTTGAAAATAGAATCAAACAAGCCTTGCATGATAAGTTTGCAAAAACGATTGTGGTTAGTCTCTAAATGCTAGCAATGATGAAAAGGGGAGCTTACGCATTCAGTGTGATGACGGCTTTGGCTTTAGTTCCAAATGATGTGGAAGCAAGAGCAGCAATCAAGCAATTTAACAACCAACAAGAATCAATTTTTGAATTTCTCGCTGATGATATGGAGTATGGAAAAACCCAAATCATTGGTAAAGGGCATGTAACGGTTATCAATCTTGATTATTTTGTCACAGCAAATAAGGCAGTTTATGACACGCAAAATCAAGAGATTGTGCTAAGTGGGAATGTCAATGCGTATAAAGGTAACTCGCTTTATTTGAAGTCTGAAGAAGTCAAAGTTAAGCTGCAAGAAGATTATTCGTTTCTAGAGCCATTTTATTTGCAGGATTCTGAAAGTGGCTTGTGGGTGGATTCTCAAAATGCCGAATTTAATAATAATATCTATCAGCTCAAAGATGCCAATATTTCAACTTGCAATGTGAATAATCCGATTTGGAAAATCAAGGCTAAAGAGGGGCAGTATGATGCCAATGATGCATGGCTAACCATTTGGCATCCGCGTCTTTGCATTTATGATGTGCCAGTGCTTTATCTCCCCTATCTGTCTTTTTCGATGGGGTATAAAAGAAAATCTGGATTACTTTATCCTATCGTTGGAAATTCTGGCGATGATGGCTTTGTGTATTCCCAACCTATTTTCATAGCTCCAAAGGATAATTGGGATATGACTTTCACACCACAGATTCGTGCTAAAAGAGGTGGTGGATTTTTTAATGAATTCCGATTTATTGATGACAAAGATGAGATTTTGTGGGCGAATTTTGGTTTTTTTGGGAATAGTAAATCCTACCAGCAAACTTATGATTTGGAAAATCGCAACCATTATGGATTACAACTAAAATACGAACGTGAGAATTTGTTTGCTAAGGAATCAAATTATTTTTATGAAGATGGTTTGCATGTTGATATTTCGCAAATTTCAGATATTGATTATTTTAGACTGCAAAATGAGGACATACGTAATATCGCAGATTTACAGGGGAATCTCCTCACTTCAAGACTGAATTATTATCTCAAAAGTAGCAAGGATTATTTGGGATTTTCTGCAAGGTATTATTCTAATTTGGAACAAACAAGTAATGCCAATACTTTGCAAGCTTTACCACAGATTCAATACCATCGACAAATTGATAATATTTTATTAGACAATCTTTATTATTCTTTTGATTATCGAGCTAATCACTTCACGCGCCCCATTGGCTATCGGGCAATTCAGCAAGAAGCGCAATTACCTCTTATTTACAGCCAAAGTTTGTTTGATGATTTTGTTAATGTCTCTCTCTCGCCTGTTTTTTATGGCACAAGCGTGGATTATTTTAATGAAAGTTGGGGTATGGATTTGCAAAATGGTAGGTATATAAGTCAGTATTATCAAATCAAAGCCAATACGGATTTGGTCAAAAAATATGATACTTTTGGGCATACCCTTAGCTTGGAAGCGGAGTATATTTTGCCCGGTTTTGAGCATAAAGAGGGGGATTTCACAACTTTTTTTACTTTGCCAGGCGATAGGCAGGAATTTAGAGTGAGTGGGAAACAGCATTTTTATACTTTGGATAATTCCTTGATTTTATCTCACAAAATGGAGCAGTCTTTTTATTTTGAAAGCAATAGGGAGGAGCTAGGTGAGTTAGAAAATGAGATTCGATACTTTTTTGATACACGTTGGAGTTTTCTGAGCGATATTTTTTATTCGCACCAGCATTCTAGAATTTCAGAATCAACAAACCAAGTGAGGTATGAGGGTGATTATGTGAATGCGTTTTTTGGGCATTTTATGCGTGAGGATTTCGCACAACAAAACTTGATAGAGGGTAGGTTTGGCGAGGCAAACTATATCAATGCAGGGTTTAGAAGGGAGTTTGAAAGCTTTGATTTGTTTGCAAATGTGGGTTATGATTACAAAGAACATTATCTTAAGACTTGGCAAGTTGGCATAAGCACCCAGATTCGGTGTTTTTCCTTTGGGGTAAAGTATGTAAGTGAAATCTATCCAATGCTAACTTCACGAGGGGCAGAGGCGCGTGATGATAAGTATGTTTTATTTACTATTGAATTTATCCCGCTTTTAAGCAGCGATGTGAAGATTGCTAATTAAGGAGGAATTAATGGGTAGCATGACACATTCTTTGATGCGTAAGGCGTTATTTGAAAACCGCAATGATGCGCTCCAAAAGCTACTGAATAATATGCCGCTTAGCTTTTTTGAAAAGCGAGATTGCATTGTAGTTGGGATTTCGTTTGAGGGGATTTTACTTGCTAACTCACTAGCTAAGGCGATTAAAGCACCTCTAGCATTTCTTTTTACTTCCCCCATTTTAGCACCTAATAATCCAGAATGTGAAATTGCTATGGCAACAGAAACTCATGATGTTGTTATTAGCGATGAATTGGTGCGTTCTTTTGAGATTAGCTTGGATTATATTTATGGGGAAGTGCAGCGGCAGTATGAGGATAAAATGCTTCCGTTAATCTACCAATATCGTAAAGGCAATCCACTCATTTCATTAAAAAACAAGCGTGTTTTGTTGGTTGATGATGGGATTGATAGCGGTTTGACAGCACTTGCTGCGATAAAATCTGTGACGACCTTGCAGGCAAAAACGATTTATTTTGCTACGCCAGTGGCACCAGCAGAGGTTGCTAAGGTGATGGAAGAGGTTACAGATGGGGTGTTTTGTCTTTATAAATCTAACAATTTTGTGGATATTGGGTATTATTACAAGGATTATCCAGCAGTGCAATCTGTGATGATTGAAGAGATTTTTGCAACCCTGCAAACATAAGGAGTAAAGATGGGACAAGTGATTTTGTCGTTTTTAGGAAAAGAAGAAAAATATATTTTTGATAAATTTGCAAAGCAATGCAGTGGTAGTGTGTATCTACAAAGTGGGAATAATGCTATTTTAGCAACGATTGCTATTGATTCACAGGAGATTGTGGAAGAAGATTTTTTGCCCCTTACGGTGCAGTATATTGAAAAAGCCTATGCAGCAGGGAAATTCCCGGGTGGCTATGTCAAGCGAGAATCAAAGCCCGGGGATTTTGAGACACTTAGTGCGAGGATTGTGGATAGGAGCTTACGACCTCTTTTTCCAAAAGATTATTGCTATCCCACACAAATTACACTCATGATTTTGAGTGCCGATGAGGACGCTGATTTGCAGCTTTTAGCGTTAAATGTAGCCAGCGCGGCACTTTATGTGAGTGAGATTCCGCTTAATTTTCCAGTGAGTGCAGTGCGAATTGGCAGGATTAATGGCGAGTTTGTGATTAATCCTAGTTTAAGTGTTCTTGAAGAGAGTTCGCTAGATTTGTTTGTAAGTGGTGTGAATGAAGATTTATTGATGATTGAAATGCGGAGCTTTGGTGGGGTTGTAATTGAAGAAAATGCCGAGTTTAGCGCTAATGAGCTTAGTGAAGAAGAAATGATGGAGGCTTTGGAAATGGCTAAGAGGGCGATTTTGCAGCGAAGCCAGTCTTTTGAAGAATTATTTAAGCCTTTTGTGAAAAAGCCAATTATTTTGGAAGGAAGACGAAAAGATTTTGTTTCTAGAGAGATTATAGAATACATTAAAAATTCACATTTGCAGGAGCTAAGAGGTATTATCCAAAGTCTCTCAAAGACGGAGCGGCAAAGCCTTTTGCATGGGTTTGCAAAAAAAATTCAAAAAGAATGGGAGAAAACGTATCCACAAGACACAGAATTGCTTGAAAAGCGGGTGCAAGAGAGTGTGCTAGAAATCAAGCGAGAGATAATTCGTAGAATGATTTTAGAAGAATCTAAAAGAGCCGATGGTAGAGCATTGGAAGAGGTGCGTCCTATCAGTATTGAGACAAATTTCTTGCCCAATGCCCATGCTAGTGTGCTTTTCACGCGGGGGCAGACACAGGCTTTGGTTGTGGCGACTTTGGGTGGAGAAATGGACGCACAGAGCTATGAACTACTCACCGATAAAGCGCCTGCTAAAGAGCGTTTTATGGTGCATTATAATTTTCCACCCTTTAGTGTTGGGGAAGCAAGTAGTGTTTCTGCACCAAGCAGGAGAGAGCTTGGGCATGGGAATCTAGCCAAAAGGGCGCTTGAAGCAAGTGTGATTAATGGGGATTTAAAGACAATTCGCCTTGTTTCTGAAATCTTAGAATCTAATGGCTCCTCTTCTATGGCGACGGTTTGTGGGGGATCTTTGGCATTGGCTGCTGCGGGGATTAATTGTACGAGTTTGATTGCTGGGATTGCGATGGGGCTTGTGTGTGAAGGCGAGAAATATGCGGTTTTGACGGATATTATAGGGTTAGAGGATCATGATGGTGATATGGATTTTAAGGTGGCGGGTTCTAGGAAGGGGATTACTGCTATGCAGATGGATATTAAGCTTGGTGGGCTTAAAAGCGAGGTGCTGCAAAAGGCTTTGATTCAGGCTAAAGAGGCGAGGAATCACATTTTGGATTTAATGGAAGAGGCTAGGGCGAAAATCGTGCTTAATGAGGCGGTGCTGCCAAGTTCGCAGATCTTTTTTATCGACCCTAGCAAAATTATTGATGTTATCGGGCAGGCGGGTAGGACGATTAAGGAAATCATCGAGAAATTCAGTGTCGCAGTGGATTTGAATCGTGAAAATGGTGAAGTGAAGGTTAGTGGAAGCAATAAAGAAAAGGTGGAAGCGGCTAGAGAGCATATTTTGAAAATCATTAAAAACCCTCAAGATATTTATAGAATCGGTGATGTTTATCAAGGGAAGGTTAAAAAAATCGTGGAGTTTGGGGCGTTTGTGGAGCTACCTAAGGGGTATGATGGGCTGTTGCATGTCTCAAAAATCACTAGCAATCGTGAGCAGAGGGCTTGTGATGTGCTAAAAGAGGGGGATAGCGTGGAGGTTGAAGTGCTATCGCTAAATAAAAACAAGGTGGAATTGGGGTTGGTGCGGATTTTGGAGTAGCTTTTTGTGGTGTAAGGGCTTTTGGTTTGTAGAGTTGGATTCTATGGGCTTCACTTAAGAAGCAAAAGGCATTAAAAGATAATTTTTTAATGCTAATGTCCGAGAGTTTGGAATAGATTTTAAGCATTTGTGTTATTTTGAGTTTGTTTTAAAGAATTCTTTGGGATTAAGATGTCCTTTTTGATAAGAGTTTGCATATTTTGTTTTAAAAACATTCACACATTTCCCATTATTTTTTTGCAGGTCTTTTGTTATTTCTTCTACATTTTTTAGCTCACTTTAAACAAATAGAGAAAATTCCAGCAAAGGCTACTAAAACTGGTGTAAAATTTATCCTAATGCAGTTTCACAAAAACCCCTAAACCTCAATTCTTTCTAAAATCCTCAAATTAAATCCGCTTAATGTGCTGCTGTCATTTTCATCGAAATTGGAAGTGGTAAGTAGCTTAAAATCTTCAATTCCAAGCATTTTTAGAATCTGTGCGCCAATCCCAAGCCCTTTAATGTCTTTATTGGCTTCTGTGGCAAGAAATACCAAATACCCACCCTCGCTTTTTAGCTTCTCTATGGCGTGCATAAGCCCTTCAAATTTCTCTGTATCTTCCAAAAGTGTCAAATCAGATTGCAAAGTGTGGAATTTTACCAAAGGCTTTTGGGTTGGGTTATCAAACTTGAAAATCGTGTGGATTCGGCTTAAATGGTCTTTGATTTTAATTTTCTCTACTTTAGCATGCAGGAATTCGCATCTTTCTTTACAAAGAGGGGTGATGAGGTTCTCAAAGCTCAAGCGGTATTGAATCAAGTCTGAGACATAGAGGGTTTTGAGATTATGTTTGCTAGAAAACTCACTTAAAAACTTATCTCGCCTCCTTGCCATAAACCCATCCTCTTTCATAATTTCGCAAATTACGCTAATAGGCTTTAGCCCTGCAAGCTTACAAATATCGATACTAGCCTCTGTATGCCCGGTGCGTTCTAGCACTCCACCTTCTTTAGCAATGAGTGGGAAAATATGCCCAGGGCGCACGAAATCATCAGGCTTTGCGTTGGCTTTGCACATAAGGCTTATAGTCAAATCACGCTCATAAGCAGAAATCCCGGTTTTGGCTTCTTTGGCATCGATAGAAATTGTGAAAGCTGTCTCGTGATTGGAGCTATTGTGGCTTACCATGGGGGGCAAATCTAGGGCATTTGCGATTTCTTTTGTGATGGAGACACAGATTAGCCCCCTTGCTTCTTGTGCCATAAAGTTGATTTTCTCAGGAGTGCTGAAGATTCCAGCCATGACTAGATCACCCTCATTTTCTCTATCCTCATCGTCCATTATGATAATCATCTCACCATTTTTGATAGCTTTAATTGCTTCTTCTACCCTTAAAATCGCTTCCATAAACACCTAATGAAGTTAAAATAATCACTAATTATATTGTAATTAAACTTAAAAATTTTCTACAAATCGCATAATCCTTATGGATAATTATTTAGAAGTTTCAAGATTAAAAGGTTTGAAGAAAGGTAAAAGGAATGAAAAGTATTTGAGAGATTGAGGCGGGAAGTAGAAATGGGGAAAATTTTTGGAGGATAGTGGAGGATAGAAGTTAGGTTGCGGGAATTTATAAAATAACATTAAAGAGCTTGACAAAATAAAAAAAATAACATATAATTCCATTTCACTTTTTGTTGGGGTATCGCCAAGTGGTAAGGCAGCTGGTTTTGGTCCAGCCATCCGAGGTTCGAGTCCTTGTACCCCAGCCACTTTCAAAATCTTTCTAAATTTTTACATTTTTTTATCGCGGGGTAGAGCAGTCTGGTAGCTCGTTGGGCTCATAACCCAAAGGTCGGTGGTTCAAATCCGCCCCCCGCTACCAAATTTCCTAAAAATTAACCCCCCTAAAGCACAAATTTAATGCGTGAATCTTGATGTAAGGTTGCGAAGATTCTATCCCTCTCTTCTTTGTTTTCTACAAGCATTTCGAGGTTGATACTGTGGTATTTTCCGCCGCTACTTTCTTTACCTAATGTGTGGATAAATTCCTTTTCTAAAAGTTCAAAAGCCGCTTCTATTAATTCTTCTTTGCTATTGCCAATGATTCTGTAATGCCAAGTGCAGGGGTATGCGATTTCATTTTTTTGTTCCATATTTTCTCCTATTTTGTGTGGTTTTGGTGTTTGAAAATTTCTTTTGCTCATTGTGGAATCTTTGTGATTTTTTGGGTGGAAGATTGTAGGCAAACAAGCGTGATAATCGCTGTAAAAATGGGTTTAGCACTTGGGATTGCAGAATTTCCTTTTTGTAGAGAATCACAAAAAATCGTCTGTTTTAGCATGATAGAGGCATTTTTCTGCTCCACAATCTCTGTGTGAATTGTGAGTAAATCACCAAGTTTAGCAGGGGAGAGGAAGTCTAAAGTCATATTTTTAACTACAAATCCTACACCATTTTGCTGGGGTAGAATTCCTTGGATAAAAAACCATTCGCTTCTTGCTCTCTCGCAGTATTTGAGGTAGTTTGCGTGATAGACAATTCCGCCACAATCGGTGCCTTCGTAGTAGATTCTAGTTTGATACATTTAGGATTCCTTGCTAAGATTATGGAGAATTTTATCTTTTTTGGCAACAAAAAGCAAAAGGAGTTTTTGAATCTATTGTAATTCATTCCTTCCTTAAATTAAAGTTGTAGTAGAAACATAAAATGTAACTATTGTAGGCGCATTGTGTTTGGATAGTTTTTAGAAATTTCATTGTCTTAGTTTTAAGCAAACACTCCAGTTCTTTGTGTTAATAATTGTTTTTGGAATCTATGGATTTTGCAAGAAAAATATAAAGATTATTGCATTAGGGTTTTTTAACGTCATATTGTATATAGTGCTGTGTATTTTCTTTTATGGGCACATGGGGTGGAGTTTTCGATGATTGATTTATGGAAAAACAATAATGAGTTTTTTAGAATCTTGTTAAAATATGCCAAACAATACAAAGATAAGATTTTAAATAATCAAGCCAAGATTCCTTTGCAAGATTTAGTCAAGATATAGTCGAGTAAAAGAAAACAAAGTAATACCCATAACACTATATACTTACATTTATAATCTCATAACCACTTATGGAATACAAAGAATAATTTAAGATATTTGGATATAGAATCAAAAAATCTTTAAAAGCCCACAATAGGAACGAACTATGAAATACCTTATTCTAACTCTTATTAGTCTTATAATTTTATTGATTATTGCTTCTTGTGGATTGATTCATACGACTGCTCCAGTAGATAAAGAGGTTGGAAGAATAGCAAAGGAGTATGGTGGACTCTATGTCTTTGAACCAAAATTTAGAGATGAGGTGGAGGAAATACAACAGAAAAGATACATATTATTTGTAAAAGCATTCAAAAAAGCGTTAAGAAGCAAGGGAATAAAAAGCACAAAGACAACATATGGTAGTCCCCTTTGGGAACAACTAAACACTATTAGTAGAGATGTTCATAGAGAAGTTGATGAAACCTATCCCCAAACCCTATCCAATGGCAGTAAATATTATGATAACTATCGGTTCAATATATATGACAAAGAATTTGAACCTTATTACCAAAAAATCAAAGAATATATGGGCGAAGAAGTGTATAACAAGCTTAAGGGCGGATTAAGAGTAACAAGCTATTATGTTGATGAAGAAAATAAAGAAATCCCTATAACACTATATACCTACATTTATGATACCATAACCACCTATGGACTCTATGGTGATGAGGGAGCAGGGTTTAGATTGACAGATACTTATTCTGTTGGTATAGCAGGTGGTAATATCTTTTATTTAGAAAATGGCAAATTTATAAAAAGTGATGAGAAAGGGAAAGGAGCAAGGAGATGAATCCTAAAGACTTTATTGAACAACTTAAAGACTATGCTGATGTAGCTGATGCAAGTTATGCTATGCTACATTATATTGATGAAAATGAAATCTTTGATATAGATGATGATGAATTTAAAGCTGACATTCCTGCTTTTGAATTACAAGGAAGATGGGTTTATGCTGATGGAATAAAGTTAGGATATAAGATAAAAGAAGAACATATTGATAAATCTGAATTAGCAAAACAATTATTTGATGATAAAAAAATAAAACTAGAACAACCCACAGCCTATGCTTTAGCCATAGAAGCAAGATTTAGTCAAGATATTAAGATAAAAAATCCAAGCAAAGATAAACCGGAACCAATAAACAATAAAATACAGAATCTTATTCATAGACCTAAAGAAGACCTAGACACTACTAAACAAACCCTCCTCGTTGCCACCACTAAAGAAAAACAAGATAGTGATTCTGACCTTACCTTCCACCTCTCCCCTCGCACCAAATACTTCACTTCTCGCTTTGAAATTCTTCATCACCAACCCAACACTTCTATTAGTGGTTATTCTCACACCCTCTTTAAAGACCATTTAGCCAAAGATTCTAAAGACACTTATATCTTAGTCTTTAGAGGCACAGAGATAAGAGGAACAGAACTCTTTAAAGATGCTATTTTAACTGATGGCTCTATTGCTCTTGGAATTGCTATCCCTCAAATCATTTCTTTAGTAAAATTTAAAAATGAAGTCTTAGAAACTATTAAAAAAGATATAGGGGATTCTAACTATCAGCTAAATATCATAGGGCATTCTCTAGGAGGGCATTTAGCCCAAAGCTTCTGTATCTGTCATAAAAAAGAATCAATCCATAAGCTTTATACCTATAATGCACCGGGATTTGGAGGGATATTAGCAAGTGCTATAAATATCTTTCTTAGGGTTATGCGTCTCATTTTTAAACTTTTAGTGCGTGGAGTGCAGTATCTTTTAAATCTTGTGGGATTAAGAGGTAAGGTTATCCATAAGTGCATTAAAACTTGCAATCCTAATGATACTTTACAAAATTATATAGAATATGCAGATACATTGAAACAAGAGGTAGGAGCTAAAGAAATTGATACTCTTGGCATAAATGCAAAAGAACTCTCTAAAGCACACACAACAATAGAAGTGCATCATATCGAAACGATAAAAAAACCTCTACCAACTGAAGAATCTTTTAGTAGAGAAGCGAGGCAGACTTTAGAATCTTCAATCTCTCTTATTTCTGATTTGGGATACAAGTATGGATTAAACATTAAAGATAAGCTAGATTATAAAAACACACAAAGATTGCATTTACTCTATATAGGAGAGCTAGAGACAAGCTATCTAGCAACAAGCCATTTTTTAGAGAGTATCCTCCAAATTACCTATTTTTATCATTATCTTTTACAATCACCCACAAATCAAACCAAAACACAACTCAATCAAAACATAGAAAAAGCACTTGATTATCTTAACTCTTATTCTAAGTTACTTATGGAATTAGTCTATGGTAATAAGCTTATAAGGAATCCAAAAACTATAAAAACAGATAATGATAAAAATTATCTTAGCGTATATCAACAAGAGATTTTATATATGTTTATCCATAATGATAAGAGAATGGCACAAGAGTATTACTATAACTTTAATGAGGAAAGTGAAATGATACAAATGGAAGATATAGCAGAGAAAGTTTGCTTAGAACAATTAAACAAAAATGAAACAAAGAATATTTTTTTACTCTTATTAGCTTTAGGTATTTATACAAAAATAATAGATAAAAATGATATGGAAAATTTACTAAAGGCTTCATAGATGAATCAATATAGAACACTTTATAAGGCTTTACCTTTTTGCATAGAGGATAAGGAAAGTCAAGATATATTAGAAAAGGATAATCTTTTTAAAACCTATACTTATATATCTAACTTTGCTAATGTTGCTTATTGTGAGGATAATGAGGAATTTTTTAAAGCCAAACAAAAACAAGCAATCAATCTGCTCTATGAGGAAAACTGCCGCAGTCTTTATCTTGGGACAATGGACAAGGTAGAAACCCATTTTAATTCTATGAGTTCTAGTTTATATGTGGATATTCAAGAGAGGGCAATTTATATTTTTGCCAACAATGGAGATTATGTGGATTGTGAAGAAATTTATGGGAGGATTATTGAGGAATTATGCTTACAAGAAAGCCTAGAGAATCTAAAAAATTATCAAGTCTATACTTTTTTAGATTCTCTCCTCCTCCTAGGTGGCCATCAAACAAAACAACCCTATACACAAGGCTTCTTTGGTGAATTAGATTCTCATGCCAATATGGGTTTAAACACCCTAAAGCCTATTTATTACTTTGCCCCTAAAGAGGAGA
>CALVAF010000017.1 GCA_944325475.1 uncultured Helicobacter sp. | reverse complement strand
AGAATCAGCGATTAAACAGCTTGACTCTATCCGCTCTGACCTTGGTTCTGTGCAACAACAAATGCAATCCACAGTCAATAACATCACAATCACTCAAGTGAATGTAAAATCTGCTGAATCAGGAATTAGGGAAGTGGATTTCGCTGCAGAATCAGCTAACTACTCTAACCTCAACATCCTCGCACAAGCCGGAAGCTACGCAATGAGCCAAGCTAATACTGTGCAACAAAATATCTTAAGACTACTCCAGTAGTCTTTTGACACTTCCAAGTCTTTAGGGCTTTTTAGCCTTAGAGGCTTTCTTTTTTATTTTCCGCTCTGTCATTGCAAGAATACATAGCATTCGTGGCAATCTATACTTTAAATCACCCAAATCAACAACAAAACATCAAGGTGTTTTTTAGGGTTTTAGAGAAGGGCATTTGATTGTAGCATTGCTCGTGTAAGGATTATAATGGCATAAACTCACATTAAGACAAAATATCTTAATCCTATAAAATATTTAGGCTTATACCATGAATACATATTGCTTTAACATTAATTCGGAATCTAAAAAGATTCTCGCTTTTAAGCAGTTTTGCTTCACAAATTAAAGATAAAAAATCAATCAATAAACGCAACAAGGCTAACAGCCCATACTTTATACCTCACACTTGAGTGTTGCAATTATTTTTATTTTACATGGTATAAAAAGCCAAATAATATGTGTCAATATGCCCTAAACATGTATCAAATTGACAAAATAACTCGCTTTAACACTCTAAAACACAACAATTAATAACATTCTGTTGCTTATTGCTAAAGATTTTAATATTTTAATTCACCCTATCTCCTTTTATTATTCTTTAGAGTTTTAATATGTGTTGATAGCCTTTTTATAGTTTGGAATCACAAAGCCTGTGCGTTTAGCTATATTCTTAGCTGTGCTATCACAAAGCCTTTGCAAATGCTTTAGGGTTTTGTAGCCTTGTATAACATCACCTAGTTTATAAGTCTTTAACAAAGTCTTATAAGTTTTTTTAGGTAGAAAGTGTGGGAGATATTTATAGTGTTTCCCAAAGCTATGATGAAAAATGAAACTATATTGAGATTTTGCATTATCATAAGATTCTTTCTTGAAACTTTTGGCATATCTTTTGGAGAATGTGCATTTTGCTAATGCCATCTCCCAGCATAGTAAAATAAGCAATGCCTCCCGCATAGAATTACTATAATAATTCATACTCATAGCCTCACATCTTAGATATGCCCTTAGCACATAGCCTTTAAGATGATAAAACTCATTTAAGCAATCATCAAAGCTTCTTTGTGTGAGGGGCTTTAAGTAGAAATCCTCATCACTTGGGATAATCTCACGCCCCATAGTGTTTGTAACAATGCCATTTTTATCGAGCAAAACGCATGAGAGCTTCTCATGGCTAAAGTAATATTCCACATCACATAAAGGAATTAAAGTAAAATCAATCTTAAGCCCATTTTCATACCATACAAGATAGCTTTCCCACCCCTCTTGTAAATCCGGTGGGAATAACTCCATAGATTCTGGCATTTGTATCATTGCAATCTTGCCAAAATGCCTAAGCCACACAGTATCCTCACGCAAAGACGAAATATCCTCCATAAAAAAGCTTATATCATAATCTTGGAATCTATCTTTTTTACTCTTTGTATTAGCCCTTGAGCCCTCTAGGGTAACCAGTTGTATCTCTTTGTGTGAAGAGGCAAAGTGCAAAATAGAATCTATAACCAAATCTGACATTATGTAATCCTTTTTATGTAGTCTTATCGCCCACTACCACGATCTTGCCCTTTTGCGTCCTCACTAGTCCCGATTTTTTCAGCTCTCTTAAAACCCTAGAGAGTGATTCTGGGCTTGTGTTGAGCATTTGCGCGATTTGCCTTTGGGTTAGGTTGGGTAATTGGTGCTGATGGAGTGCTAAAAAGTCTTTTACCCTTTCTTTGAGGCTTTGGGAAGTGCTTGATATGTGGGATTCTAGGATTTTAATTTTCTGACAAAGCGAGGCAATAAAAGAGAGGCAAAACTCCGCATTCCCCACGCACTGCTTTTTAAAAACCTCCAAACCAATCTCTAAAATCTCACATTCTCCCACACACACCGCGCTTGCAGGATAAGCAAGCCCCAGAAAAGTAGGCATTTCAGCGATGAAACTTGGGGCGCAAATCTGGTGCAAGGTCGCCTCTTGCGTGTTATGCACCTTGTAGATTCTCACCCTCCCTTTGAGTAGCACCAAAAGTTTGTGCGGTGTCTCACCCTCAAAAAACAAAAATTCTCCATGATTATAGAATCTCTTATGCCCCATATCATAGAGCATTTTAAACATATCTTGCATACTATATCCTAGTTTTTTTGTGCGAAGTATAGCAAAACTTAACGGCTGTCAATTTTTATTTTTATGAGATTTGTTATGATTGTGGTTGAAACTTTGGATTAGGTTTTTTGGTGAATCGTAATTTGAAAGTCAATTTAGTCTTTGCGCGCTTTTGCTTGATTGCTACATTTGGGCTTAGGTCTTGCCGCTTAAGGTAGCTCCATGCGCCCTCATTACGCAATCTGCGCATTGAGATAAATTCATCTCTTAAGTGCTTTTAGGAGATTGCTTGGGCTTGGTTTGCTTACCAAATAAGGTAACTCTCTTACCTTGCCTTGCAAAACTCCTAAAATCCCCACAAGAATTTTGTGTGGCACTTTGTGTGCGAGTTCTGTGTTTTTTGGAATCTAAGCACACACAACAAATTTTTAGATTGTGGTATTGCTTTCATAGCTTTTGCAAGGTAAGGGGGTGGGAGCCACCTTTTGGTAGTTGAGCGCCCCCATACCTTGCAAATCTGTGGAATGATTACCCTAGATACAATTTTTTGAAGGAGAAAGATAACATGGACGCACTGTATCCATATTTTTTGATAATCCACCTCATTTGTGCGATTATTTTTTTGGGCTTTATCTTTGCTGATGTGGTGCTACTCACCCCCATTAGGAAGATTCTAGGCGATGAGTTTGCTGATAAGATGTGGGGCGTGATTAGCAAAAGAGGTGGCAAGATTATGCCACTTTGCTTGCTTATTTTAGTCCTTAGCGGTGGGGCGATGATAAGTCGCTATATTGGGAGTGAGGCGGGGTATTTTAGCACGCATTTGCAGCAGTTTTTGGTGCTAAAGGCGTTTTTAGCCCTGCTAATCGTCCTAGCTGTGATCACTTCGCTAACTTTCCACTATATCTTAAAAAAGCCAAATCCTTTGGCAAAAATCATTCACCCCCTAGCCCTAATACTTGGGTTTTTCATTGTCATTTTGGCAAAATTTGCATTTTATTTTTAAAGGAGATTGTATGAGGTATGAAACACTTTGCATTGAGGGCATTGAGAAGCTTATGGATATTTTTTATGCAAAAATTCGCACAGATAAAAATGGCGTGGGCGATATTTTTAACAATATCGTTGGCACAAGCGATGCGCAATGGGAGGCGCATAAGAAAAAAATTGCTAATTTTTGGCAGGGAATGCTGCTAGGAACTGGGGATTATCAAGGGCAGCCGCTCAAAGCACATTTAGACTTGCCCCGCTTTCCTAGGGAGTTTTTTGATATTTGGCTTGGGCTCTTTGAGGAGAGTTTGCACCAAGTCTTTAGTCAAGAAATTGCCACACAGATACTACAAAGGGCGCAAATGATTGCAGGGAGATTCCAATATATGCTTTATGAAAGCGGACATTAGGGCTTTAAAGTGGGGAAAATTTATGGGTCGCTTAAAGCCACATTGGTTCCACAGACTCCACTCTCATCACAAATTCAAATTCATTCATACTCAATAGGGTCTTTTTCCCCTGCGAGTTCAAATCCCTTCAAACGCAGTTTGCAACTCTCGCACACTCCACAGGCTTTATTCTCATTTTGGTAGCAGCTCCAAGTGAGGTGTAGAGGGGCTTTGAGTGAAATGCCCTTGCGGACAATCTCTACCTTGCTACAATGAATAAGCGGTATAACAATCTCGATATGGTTGTGCGGAAGCAGGGCAACTTTTAGCAGCTCATTAAATTTTTCATAAAAAATCTCCCGACAATCTGGATATCCACTAGAATCTTCCTCCACCGCACCCACATAAATTTTCCTTGCCCCAATAACCTCAGCCCAGCTTACCGCAATGGCAATCATATTGGCATTTCTAAAAGGCACATAAGTCAAGGGAATTGCGCCCTTAGCACTTGGAATTGTATCCTCTTCAATGGGTATTGAAGAATCCACAAGCGAAGAACCTCCAATTTGCCGCAGATAGCCAATATCTACAATCAGCCTCTGTGTGATTCCATAAAAATCTGCAATATCGCTAAATGCCCTATTCTCACGGCTTTGCGTCCTCTGCCCATAATTAATATGCAAAAGGCAAACCTCATAGCCATCATTCCTCGCACAAGCAATACTCACACAGCTATCAAGCCCACCACTTGCTAAAACAATCGCCTTATCCATTTTCCCTCCAATTCTACAAGGAATATTATTTTGATTCCAAGTTATTTCTTAAAAAAGCTATAAGCTGCCAATCTTAAATCTTCTAATACACCACCACATACACCTCACGTGGTCCATGCACGCCAAAGACGGTTTGTAGCTCAATATCCGCCGTGCGTGAAGGTCCAGCGACAAAAATTATATTAGTTGGCAAAATCTCTGTCCCACTTCGCTCCCTCTCATAGGCTTTGATATGCTCTATCCCCGCATAGAGATTCTCTACAATATGTTCTTTTTTCAAAAGATAAATGCAATTATTTGTAATCAGCGATGAGAGACGCGGGGCTTGTGGGTTTGCGCTTAATCCTACAATGCCAAGATTTGCCACGCCACAGCGCGCCTGCACGATAGAAGTATCGATTGTAAAAAGCTCCTCGCGCGTAGAATCTACACTTTGTGTATAAGGGATTAGCTTAGATTCTATATTTGTAAGTTCTAGCTTTACATCGGTATTGTATAGCACCTGCTTTGCTTGCACTTCTTTGAGAATCTCAAGTATGCTAGATTCTAGATTCTCTTTGCTAGATTCACGCACGATAGCCTTATTGTTGCTTTGGTTTAGCTTGTATTCCTCTAGCAATTCCTTATGTGTGTAGTTCATGGGATTGGCATAATGCACTTCAAAGCTTGGGATATGCGTATTGCTTTTAAGAGAATCTCGCACCCGTCCTAAAATCTCGTGCTTACTCATAGATCACTCCTTGCATTTGGGATACTTTTTTGTGGAGATTGCCATTAATTTGTGGAAATTCGCGGTATTTCACCCAGTTTTTAAGCAATGGCAAAAATGGCGCAAAGATTTTGCCAAGTGGTGCGAAAATCCCTGCCATAGTGAGTGTAAATCGCCATTTGTTTGGATTTGTCGCGAGATCTGCAAATTTTTGCATCGCTTTGATTTCAGCAGGATTATGTGTGCTAGAATCTGTCCCCACCACGCTTTTTCGTCCTTGCCCCACACGCTCACTGCGTAAATCTCTAATGAGTTCAGCAAGTGGAATTTTTACCGGGCAAACTTCGCTACAACGCCCACAGAGTGAGCATAAATCAAGCATAGGGCTATATTTGTTTAGCCCAAAAATCTGTGGAGAAATAACCTCGCCAATGGGACCGGGATAGGTGCTAAGGTAGGCGTGTCCGCCGATTTTGTCATACACTGGGCAGTGGTTGAGGCAAGTCCCGCAACGAATGCAACTCAAAGCTCGATAGTAATGAGAATCTTTAAGCATATTAGAGCGGTTGTTGTCTAACAAAATAATATGCACTTCTTTTGGTCCATCTAGTTCGCCCTCTTTGCGCGGGGAAGTGATGATGTTGTTATAGCATGTTACTGCCGCACCAGTAGCTGATGGAATAAGCAAGGCATTGAGTGTGGAGGCATCTTCAAAACTTTCGATGACTTTTTCAATCCCACAAAATGCGATATGTATATCACATGCTGTGGTGCTCATACGCCCATTTCCCTCGTTTTCTAAAAGCCAAATCGCCCCTTCATTAGCAATGGCAAAATTCACGCCGCTAAGCCCAAGCCTAAAGCCTTGAAATTCTTTGCGTAAATGCACACGCGCAATTTCATTGAGTTTTTCTGGTTCTGATTCTAAAGGCGCGCCAAGCTTTTGATGAAAAATTTCGCCAATTTGGTAGCGGTTTTTGTGTATCGCTGGGGCGACAATATGCACCGGTGGCTCATCGATAAGCTGGATAATAATCTCGCCCAAATCCGTCTCGATAGGCTCTAGCCCCTTTTGTTTCAAAAACGCATTGAGGTGGGTTTCCTCACTTGCCATGGATTTGCCTTTGAGAATCTTTGTGATGTTGTTTTTTTGCATCACATCAAGCACAATTTGGTTTGCTTCCTCGCTATTTTTTGCCCAATGCACAATAAAGCCATTTTTGAGGGCATTAGATTCAAAGGTTTCTAGCAGTGTATCTAGCTTGGAGAGATTTTTTTGCTTGATTTCTTTGCCTTTTTGACGCAATGCCTCCCAATCCAAAAATCGCGTAGTGATGAGTTTTTTGCGATTTCCTTTGAGTGTATCCATTACATTTAGGAGATTCTTGCGGAGTTGTGAATCTTCTAGTTTGGTATGTATGATATTGTGGTATTGTTGTTTGATATTCTCACTCATAATCCCCTCCTTTATAATCCGATTCTTTGTGCTAGAAAGTCATATAGGTGCATAGGCTTGACATTGACCCCTTGTTTTTTCATCGCAACAGAAATATTTAAAAGACAGCCAGAATCCGCACTCAAAATATACTCCACGCCCCTTGAGGCAATATCCTGCACTTTTTGAGTAACCATGGCATTAGAAATCTCTGGTTCTTTGACGCTAAAAGTCCCGCCAAAGCCGCAGCATTCTTCCTCGCGCTCTAGCTCGATTAGCTCGACATTTTGCAAACTTCTAATGAGGTTTTTTGCAGAATCTATGCACTTTGATACGCGCAAAGCGTGGCAGTTACTATGCCAAGTTACCTTAGTGGGTGCGCCTTTATCCTCATAACGCACTTTTAGGACTTTATCTAGAAATTCACTAAGCTCATAGATTCTGTTAGTAAAATCTTTAGCTTGAGATTCATACTCGCTGCCTTCAAAAAGCTCTTGGTAGTCTATTCGCATCATACCTGTGCAAGAACCGCTTGGCAAAATGATAGGCTCATCACCCCTAAATAGATTCATATTATACAAGGCGATTTTTTTTGTCTCTTCGTAATATCCAGAGTTAAAGCTCGGTTGTCCGCAACAGGTTTGGTCTTTTTTAAATACGACTTCTACACCCTCTTTTTGCAAAAGTTTAATGCTATTGACACAGGTATCAGCAAACGCTGCTGCACCAATACAGGTTGAGAAAAAATAGACTTTCACGATTTGGCTCCTAAATTGCTAATGAAAATAGCTTAATAATCTATCATAAAAAGATTTTTTACGTCATTAATCAAAAAAAATATATCATCATTGTTTGATTGCAGCAAAGCAAAATTGTAACATATTGTATTAAAAAAATCTTTCATTTTTACAAAACTCTACATAATTTTTAAAATATTTTTTATAATATAAGGCTTATAGCAAAATCTTGCTTGATTATTTTTAGGAGTTTATATGGAATGGACACAAGTTTATAATCCGCTTGGCAATCTTTGGCTTAGCGCCTTAGTCGCACTTTTGCCAATTGCTCTCTTTTTTCTCTCATTGGTTGTTTTAAAAACCAAAGGACATACCGCAGGGTTTTTAACTGTCGTTTTGGCAGCCATTATTGCAATTTTTGTCTATGGTATGCCCGCAGACAAAATGCTTTTTAGCTTTATTTATGGTGCTATGTATGGAATTTGGCCTATTGCATGGATTATCGTTGCAGCAATTTTCCTCTACAAACTCACAGTAAAATCAGGCTATTTTGATATTTTACGCGAATCTATCATCGCTATCACACCTGATCAAAGACTTCAAGTTATCCTCATTGGATTTTGTTTTGGGGCATTTTTAGAAGGGGCTATTGGTTTTGGTGGTCCCGTGGCAATCACCGCAGCATTGCTTGTGGGTATGGGGCTCAATCCGCTTTATGCAGCAGGCTTGTGTTTGGTAGCCAACACTGCTCCCGTGGCTTTTGGGGCAGTTGGGATTCCAATTATTGCTATGGCTGGGGTTGTGGGTGTCCCTGCGATTGAAATCTCATCAGTTGCTGGGCATATGCTCCCACCACTCTCGCTTTTTGTGCCGTTTTTCTTAGTCTTTTTAATGGACGGATTTAAAGGTATAAAAGAGACTTATCCTGCCCTTTTTGTCGCAGGATTTAGCTTTGCTGTGGTGCAATATTTCACCGCAACACATTTAGGACCCGAATTGCCAGATATTGCTTCAGCGGTTGTTTCGATTGCGGCAACAACCATTTTTTTGAAGTTTTGGAAACCCAAAAATACTTTTAAATTCGCACAAGAAGTGGGCGGACAACAAACACTTGAAGTTAAACGATACTCCGCCTCTCAAATCACACTTGCTTGGATTCCTTTTATCATTTTAATTGCAATGATTATTATTTGGACACAAGGTTGGTTCAAAGAAGCCCTTGCTTTCACAACTTTGAAATTCCATTTTGATAGCCTCAATAATCTTATTCAAGTGCCACCTGCTGTTAGCGAGGCAAAGGCGGTAAAATCTGTTTTCTCATTACCACTTGTTTTAAATGCAGGGACTTCTATTTTTATTACTGCTTTAATTACCATAGCGCTTTTGAGGGTCAAAGTTTCTACGGCAGTGGCAACTTTTGGGGAAACTTTAAATGAGATGAAATTCGCACTTTTAACCATTGCTTTGGTTGTTGGATTTGCCTACATTTCAAATTATAGTGGACTTTCAGCAACACTTGCGCTTGCCTTGGCACAAACTGGCGATGCTTTTGCATTCTTCTCACCGATTGTCGGCTGGATAGGTGTATTCTTAACCGGCAGCGATACAAGCTCAAACCTTTTGTTTGGAACATTGCAACAGCTTACAGCAAGACAGCTTGATATACCAGAGGTGTTGTTCTTGGCTGCGAACTCTGTGGGTGGTGTTGTCGGTAAGATGATTTCTCCACAAAGTATCGCTATTGCGTGTGCTGCAGTGGGATTGGTCGGCAAAGAATCTGACCTATTCAGATTTACTGTGAAATATTCTATCCTCTTTATTATCGCCATTGGAATCTTCACCTACGCACTCGCCTTTGTCTTCCCAAATTTGATTCCAATGTCAAAATAATTCTAAACCCCCCTTTGTGAGGGGCTACAATTTCAACTAAAATCGCATTAACCAATAAGGAATATTTACTTTCTCTTGCTTAAGGCTTGTCTCTCCACCATGTCCGGGAAAAATTAACATATCCTCGCCAAAACGTATAAAGGCTTCCAAACTTGCTTTCATTGTCGCACTATCAGAATAAGGAAAATCACTGCGTCCAACAAAACCATGAAAGACAAAATCTCCGCTAAACATCACCTTTTGACTTGGCAATTCTTTATGGTTTATAATAATCACACTGCAACCGGGTGTATGCCCGGGATAGCAGAGGAATTCCAGCTCAAAACCTCCATATTTAAATTGGCTTTTTCGCTCCAAATTAGAAATATTAGAATCAAACTCCACAATCGGCAAATCCCCACTTCCAGAACCTTCGATACTTTCAGCACCCACCAAAATATCGGGTTTTGATTCTCTTAAGCCTGTGTTAAAAAAATCTTTTTGCAGCATAAAAGCATCTTCAAAAGGGCATAGCAAAGGGACATTTGGAAACATTTCCTTTAGCTCTACATTACTCCAAACATGGTCAAAATGCCCATGCGTATTTAGAATTGCCAGTGGATTTTTAGCATTTTCTAAAACCCAGCTTGTCGCACCAATGCCCGGGTCAATGATGAGTGATTCGAAGTTATCTTGCGAAATGACAAGATAGCAATTAGTCTGATATTCCCCAAAAGGCTCTCTTAAAACTCTAAAAAAATTATTTTCAAAAACAACCATTACAATTTCCTTAAATTTTTTGCGAATCTTAGCACAAGATGATAAAATACAAAAGCACAAATTCATTTTTTAGGCTTATTATGAATCCACACCATCGCTTTTTCCCCGTCAATCCAGACTTTAGAAATCCCTTTAGACGAGATAGAGATAGAATCTTACACAGCTCGTATTTTAGACGTTTAGAGTATAAAACGCAAGTGTTTTTGAATCAAAGTGGCGATTACTTCCGCACCCGCCTCACGCATTCCCTAGAAGTCAGCCAAATCGCAAGAACTTTAGCAGAATCACTAAACCTTGATGAAAATCTCGCTGAAGCCATTGCCCTAGCCCATGACTTAGGACATACTCCCTTTGGACATGCAGGGGGTGATGAGCTTGATAAGATAATGCGGCATTATGGATACCACTGCGGTTTTGACCATAATTTCCAGTCTTTTAGAGTGGTTACCAGCCTAGAGAAACGTTACAAAGAATTTGATGGCTTGAATCTCACTTTTGCAACTTTAGAGGGGATTTTAAAGCATTCCTATCCTTATGAAAAGCCCTTTTTAAACGCATGGCACAAGGAGACTTTTAAGCCAGAATTTCATCCAAGCTTAGAAGCGATGATTGTGGATTTATCCGATGAGATTGCTTACATTAGCCATGATATTGATGATGGAGTTAAATATGGGCTAATTAGCTTTGAGGGCTTAGAAGAGAGTAAAATTGTAAGGGATTGTTTAGATTATGTGCTAAAAGTAGAAAAAATCTCCCAAAATGATTCTATCTTCCGCTACCGCTTCACTTCAAGGCTGATTACTTTACTTGTTTATGACATTATAGAAAGCAACAAACCCTGCCCCCAAAATAAGGTGCAGCATTTCACACGCAAAGCTAAAGAATCATTGCCTATTAGCCATACCAAAGAAATGCAAAGAGAAATTAAAATTCTCAAAAAAATCCTCTTTAAAAACCTCTATCGCCATGAGGAAATTTCAAGAAAAATGTTTATGGGGAAACGATGTGTGAGGAATCTCTATGAATGCTTCAATAACGACACCAATCTTTTACCCCAAGAAATGCGCGATAAAATCAAAAGGGGTGCAAAGATTCACCGCGTGTGTGCGGATTATATCGCCTCTATGACAGACCGATATGCAATGGCGCTTTATCATGAGTTAGGGTTTTAACCCCAAACTTTAAAAAAACCTCTGCCCTCGCCACAAACTCCACAAAAACCTAAAGTCAAGGACTTAACCCTTAGCAGCAATTATCACTGAATACCTCTCCACAATGCCTTTTTGATAAACTTCCTCCAAAATCCTATAAACCATTGCTTGGGTATATTTCCCTAAACAAAGCCCTTGAGATAGATACCCAACTTCTTTTTTCTTAAATGCTTCTTGCTCTTTAATACAACCTTAAAAGAATAGCCCATAAAACTAAAATCCCCAAAAACACTACAACAAAAGCTTTTTTTATTTCTCTTTTATTACTATGACACTGCCTAATGATTTCTGTGTTAGCACAACCTAAAAAATCCCACTTATTTGTGTGGCAATTTTATCTTCTAGTATGGGAATGGCTTCTTCTAGTTTTAAATTTAACTTGGTAGCCTCTGCAAGTATCATTGTTTGCTTTTGAGAATAAC
>CALVAF010000016.1 GCA_944325475.1 uncultured Helicobacter sp. | reverse complement strand
CCCCCCTATAAGTTTGTCTGAGTAATTAAAACAAAATCTAACTAAAGAAATATTTATGGTTAGCTTTTGTGGGGGGGGGGGATTTTGGGAAGTATTAATTTTTTAAAATAGGGGGAAAGTGTTGAGTTTGGATTTTGTGCCAATCAAAACTTTAGCAGATTGGGTAGAGTGATGGAGTAAATGAGTTTTTTGTGTCTTTTGTGTTAGGGGCTTTAAAAGGTTGGTTTTGGAAGTTTTTGATGAAAACAAAAAAAAGGGGGGGTGATTAATTTGCATAGAAAATTTGACTTTGTGGTGTATGGGGAGTTTATAGAGAGGGTTTTTAAAATGTGTTTGGAGACAATAGACTTTAAAAAAAGAGAAAATTAACTTCTAAGGCGTTATAATTCTTAAAAATTTTTTAGAGGTTTTGTTATGTCTAAGATAGAGACAAAATATATTTTTGTAACTGGTGGGGTTTTGAGTTCGCTTGGTAAGGGAATCACTTCTTCATCGATTGCAACTTTGTTGAAGCATTCTGGCTTTGAAGTGGGGATTTTAAAAATCGACCCCTATATTAATGTTGATCCGGGCACAATGAGTCCACTAGAGCATGGGGAAGTGTTTGTAACCCATGATGGTGCGGAGACGGATTTGGATATTGGGCATTATGAGCGATTTTTAAATATGGATTTCTCATCTAAAAACAATTTCACAACCGGACAGGTGTATCTCTCTGTTATTGATAGAGAGCGTAAGGGCGGGTATTTGGGGAAGACGATTCAAGTGATTCCACATATTGTTGATGAGATTAAGCATAGAATTAAGCTAGCAGGCGAAGGTAAGGAAATTTTAGTTGTGGAGCTTGGCGGAACGGTGGGGGACATTGAGGGATTGCCGTTTTTAGAAGCGATGCGTGAGATTAAGCATGAGTATGGGACGGAACGCGTAATTAGTGTGCATGTAACTCTAATTCCGCTTATTCGCGTAGCAGGGGAGCTAAAGACAAAGCCTACACAGCACAGCGTGCAAGAGCTAAGACGTATTGGAATCACACCACAAATCATTATTGCACGCACCGAAAAAGAGCTCCCAAAGGAGCTAAAAAATAAACTTTCTATGAGCTGTGATGTGGATTATGATTGTGTGATTATGGCACAAGATGCTAAAAGCATTTACCAAATGCCACTTAATTTCTTAAAAGAGGGGGTTTTGGTGCCGATTGCAAGGTTTCTAAAACTACCACAATCTACCCCAAATATGCAGGAATGGGATAGTTTAGTCAAACGAATTCTAGCCCCGCAAAATGAAGTGAATATTGCATTTGTAGGCAAATACCTTAACCTTAAAGAATCGTATAAGTCGCTCATTGAGGCTTTGGTGCATGCGGGGGCAAATTTGGATACTAAGGTGAATATTCAGTGGATTGATAGCGAGGAGCTAGAGCAAGATAAAGAATCTTTAGAGAAACTTAAGTATGTCAATGGAATCTTGGTTCCCGGTGGGTTTGGAGAACGTGGAATCAAAGGTAAAATGGAAGCAATTAAATTTGCTAGGGAAAATCAAATTCCATTTTTGGGAATCTGCCTTGGTATGCAGTTAGCAATCTTAGAATTTGCGCGTAATGTTTTGGGGATAGAGGACGCTGATTCAATGGAATTTAATCCCAAAGCCAAAGAGCCTTTTATTTATTTGATTGAAAATTTTATTGACCAAAATGGGGAGAAACAAATCCGCACTCACACTTCCCCTATGGGTGGGACAATGCGGCTTGGGGAATATGAATGCCAAACTAAAGAAGGCAGTAAGCTCCAAGCAGCTTATAAGGGACAAAAAGTTATTAGAGAAAGGCATCGCCATCGCTATGAAGCCAATCCTAAGTATAGAGAGATTCTAGAAAAAAATGGTTTGCTGATTTCAGGGGAATCTAAGGGCTTAATTGAGGTTGTGGAGTTAGAGAAGCACCCTTGGTTTGTTGGGGTGCAGTTTCACCCAGAATTTACTTCAAGATTGCAAGCGCCTAATCTAGTGATTTTGGAATTTATCAAACAATCCTTAAAACATAATGCCAATTAGCCTTGATAACTCCCCAAACCTCCCTTTATTGAATGTCAATCTCATAAAAGAGAAGCTTGCAGCACGTTTTAGCGGGGCAGAGATTTTAAGCTTGCAGAATCTGCCTTTGCCGAGTGCTTTAAATAATCTTCCAGAAATCGCAAAAAGAATCTCCCAAGCTATAAAGGAGCAAAAAAAAATCATTGTGGTGGGGGATTATGATGTCGATGGTGTGGTGTCTTGTGCGATATTGCAGGATTTTTTTGAGAGGATTTCTTGTAACATTTTTGTGGTGATACCTAATCGTTTTAGTGAAGGATATGGGCTTTGTGCTGCATTGGTAGAGAAGCTAGAGTGTGATATGATTATCACTGTTGATAATGGGATTAACGCCATAGAGGCTGCGGAAGCGTGCAAACAAAGGGGGATTGAGTTAATCATCACTGATCACCATACTCCACAAGAGACTTTGCCCGATGCGCTAATTTGTAATCCTAAGCTTTCGCCAAACTTCCCTGAAAAGGAGATTTGCGGGGCTTGTGTGGCATGGTATTTGTGTGGGGCTATCAAGCAGGAAATGGGCTTGAAAATTTCTATGGTGGAATTT
>CALVAF010000015.1 GCA_944325475.1 uncultured Helicobacter sp. | reverse complement strand
GTTATTCTCAAAAGCAAACAATGATACTTGCAGAGGCTACCAAGTTAAATTTAAAACTAGAAGAAGCCATTCCCATACTAGAAGATAAAATTGCCACACAAATAAGTGGGATTTTTTAGGTTGTGCTTGGTTTGGGGGGAGGGGGCTTGGATTTCTTGCTTAAAATTTTTGAGTGAAATCATGGTTTAGCTATTTTTTATTTTTAAGGAGTATAATTTAAAATACAGTTTAAATTTTAGGTTAAGGAAAATAATTTATGTCTGATGGTTCTTATGCGCCAAAAGAGCGTATCAATATTACATACAAAGCAAAAACAAATGGACAAAATGCCGATGTTGAGTTACCGCTTAAATTAATGGTTATGTCCAATTTAACAGGTGGTAAAAATCCTCAATCCATAGAAGAGAGAGAAGTGGTTTCTATCAATAAAATCAATTTTAATCAAGTCATGCAAAAAATGGGGATTCAAACTCAATTTAATGTTAAGAATACTTTAGGTGGTGGTAGTGAAGAGTTAGAAGTGGATCTGAAGATTTCTAGCATGAAAGATTTCTCACCTGATAATATTGTCAAACAAATCCCAGAATTAAATAAGCTAATGCAGCTTAGAGAAGCTTTAATGGCTCTAAAAGGACCTATGGGAAATATTCCCGGTTTTAGAAAGGCTGTTTTAGAGGCATTGCAAAATAAAGATACCAAAGAGCAGCTTTTGTTAGAAGTCAAACAAGAATGCAATCAAGAATAAGTTAAATTAATCAAGGAAAATTATGCCAAAAGATAAAGCACTAGACACGCCTATTATAGAAAGCATTATGGAGAAAAGCAAGTATTCTCAAGGCGATGAAAGTTATAGCATTGCTAAGAGAGGAGTTGCTGAGTTTATATCTGCTATTGTTAAGAGTGATAATGTTGAAGATAAAATCAATAAATTTGCTTTAGATGAAATGATAGCCCATATTGATGATTTAGTCTCAAAACAAATGGATGAAATATTGCATAATGAGGAGTTTCAAAAATTAGAATCAACTTGGAGGGGTTTGTATTTTTTAGTAGAAAGAACAGACTTTAATGAAAACATCAAAATTAATCTTTTTGATATTACAAAAGAAGAAGCCCTAGAGGATTTTGAGAATAATCCTGATATTACTAAAAGTGTTATTTATAAAAATATCTATTCTTCAGAATATGGACAATTTGGAGGGGAACCAGTTGGTGCTATTATAGGAGATTACCAGTTAAGCACAGCAAGCCCTGATATGACTTTTTTAAATAAAATGTCTAGCATTGCTGCAATGAGTCATTCCCCATTTTTAACTTCTTTTGCTCCTAGTTTTTTTGGGTTAGATAATTATTCTGAACTTGCCAATATTCAAGATCTAGGCAGTCTTTTAGAAGGACCACAATACACACGTTGGAGAACTTTTAGAGAAAATGAAGATTCCAAATATGCTGGAATCATGGTTACAAGGTTTTTAACACGTTCCCCCTATGACCCAAAAGAAAACCCTATTAAGAGTTTTAACTACCAAGAAAATGTCTTGGATTCTCATGAGTATTTATTATGGGGTAATTCTGCTTATGCCTTTGCAACTAGACTCACAGAGAGCTTTTCAAAATACCGATGGTGTGGGAATATTATAGGTCCTAAAAGTGGAGGGGGTGTGAAAGATTTGCCCACATACCTTTATGATAATTTTGGCACTATGCAATCTAAGATTCCTACTGAAGTGTTAATTACAGATAGAAGGGAATATGAATTAGCCGAAGCTGGATTTATTAGCCTCACACTTAGAAGAGACACCAATAATGCTGCATTTTTCTCTGCAAACTCTGCACTCAAGCCAAAAATTTTTCCTAATACTCCAGAAGGTAAAGAGGCAGAGACCAATTATAGATTAGGAACGCAGCTTCCTTATATCTTTTTAATCTCTCGTATCGCACATTACTTAAAGGTTCTTCAAAGAGAGGAAATAGGTAGCTGGAAAGAAAAAAGCGATATAGAAAGTGGGCTTAATGAATGGATTAGACAATATATTTCTGACCAAGAAAATCCGCCTGCAGAAGTTAGAAGTAGAAGACCCTTTAGAGGAGCACAAATTAAAGTTGATAATATTCCTGGGGAACCGGGTTGGTATAAAATTAGTTTAAGTGTGCGACCGCATTTTAAATACATGGGTGGTAATTTTGATCTTTCTTTGGTGGGGAAATTAGACAAAGAATGATAAATGTCGCTACTTGATAAATTAATTTATGAGTTAGATGATCAATATAAACATCTCCCCTTGTATGATAGTGATTTAAAAGAGATTAAAAATAGCATTCAGTCTTTATTGAATGCTAAAATTGAAGATTGCATTATTGCAAATGATATGGGTATTACCAAAGCCATTGATTTTAGTCTAAGCTCTAGCGAGTTTTGTTCTACTATGGCTAAGGAGATTTATTTTATCGTATCTAAGTATGAGCCAAGAATCACAATAAAAACAATCCAGTATGACACCTCATTAAGCCCATGGCAGCTTTCATTTTTATTATTTTGCTTTTTAAACAAAACCCATGAAAGTTTTAATTTGGAGATTATTTTTAAAAATAATCGTTATTATGAGGTTGTATAAATGCTTAAAGATAATATTTTTTATTATCAAAAAGAAATATCCTATCTTTATGAAGCAAGAAAATGGTTTGTTGAGAAATTCCCAAAACTAGTTCCCTTTTTATCCCAAGATAGTAAAGATCCTGATGTGGAAAGAATCATAGAAAATCTTGCCATCCTCACTTCAAGGATTCGCCAAGAGCTTGATCAAAATATACCACAAATTGCAGAATCTTTAATCAATATCATTACCCCCAATTATACTAATCCTATCCCTTCTTTGTGCTTACAAGAATTTTTCTTAGAAGAAAATGCAAAAGAAAATAAGGTTATTATCCCTAAAGGAACGGAAATAAAATCTATTCCAATCAATCAATGTGAATGCGTTTTTAAAACCATTTATGATGTTTATTTGTATCCATTAGAATTTAAAGAAGTCGCATTAAATAATGAAAAACATTATCATAGCTTAACTTTAAAGATGCAAATCACCAAAGAAGGAATAAGCATTAAAGATCTTGGATTGGATTATCTTAAAATCTATCTTGGAGATGATATTTATGTCTCCACCACACTTTTGTTTTATATCCATTCTTATTTGCAGGAAGTTAAAGTGGTTTGCTATGATACCAAAGAGGAGTATAGATTAAATCCCAATAATATTGAAAAAATGGGATTGAGTGAAAAAGAAATTTCTCTATCTTATAGTGATTTGGGTTTTGAATCATTTTGTTTGCTGACAGAATATTTTTTAATACCTGAAAAATTCAATTTTATTTCTATGGGTGGCTTGGATATTTTAAATCATTCTAATTCTAGAGATTTTTGCATTTGTTTTAAGTTTAAAAAACCATTACCAAAAAATTGCATTATAAGGAGTGATATTTTTTCTCTAGGGGTTAGCCCAACTATCAATCTTTTTAGTAAAAGTGCAGAGCCCATTATCAATAAAAATGTTAAAGATGGGCATAGGATTTTTATTGATAGAACGAATTTGGAATCTTATGAAATTATTGAAGTGACACAAGTTAAAGCACACAATAGTGATTCTGGTAGAAGGATTTTAAAAAATTATAGGACTTTTGAGCGTTTTGGATTTTTAAGGGAAAATCAAAAAGATTTTTATAGCATTATGCACAAAAGCGATTCTAAAGGAGAAATCTATAATGAAATTTCTTTTTTCTCTGAAAATGAGCAAGGGAATTTAGTAGAGACTATCACTATTGAAACTTTATGTTGTAATAAAAACTTACCCCTGCAGTTAAAAATTGGGGATATTAATGCTTTAGAAAATTTTAATGGAGTTACCACAAAAAATATTAAAATACCAACTGCTATGAAACAAAATAAAGTTGATGGGGAATTGCTTTGGAAATTGGTTTCTATACTTTCTTTAAACTATCAAACTCTTCTGGATAAAACAGCTTTTTTAAATGCCTTAGAGAGTTATGGCTTTATCAATGAGCAAGAAAACAAAGAGGCTTATAGAGTCTTAATGGATTGTATTGTAAAGATACAATCACGCCCCTCTTATTTAATCGATGAGCATATCACAAAAAAGGGAGTGATTTGTATAGTGCATCTTCAAGATTCTAGCTTTTATTGCTTGGGAGAGGTTTATAGATTTGGCTTGATTATTTCTAGGTTTCTTTCTTCTTTTGTGAGTATTAATTCCTTTTGTGAGTTAATGATAAAATGTCTAGATTCTAATGAGACTTTATATTATCCTGCAATATTTGGGAAAAAAGCACTTCTATGAGCTCAAGCTGGAATGATTTTCAATCCTTTTATAGGCTTATTAAAAAGCTATTAATACAAAATCAAAGAAAAAACATATTTTTAAGAACAAATAAAAGCTTAAAACATCCTAATAGAGAAATAGAATCGGTGCTATTAGATGATGATAAAACGCTTATAGAAGTTATGATAAATTTTATGGGTTTGCTTGGAAGTTCCTCTCAACTGCCTAATTATATGTTAGATAAACTTTCAAGGAATGAAGATGACAATGCAGGCTGGACTTTATTTTTTGATTTTTTTAATCATTATATTTTGTGGCTTTTGTTTGATGTGCAGAAGTTAAAAAATTATCCCTCATCGTTTCAGAAAGATTTTCAAGATTCACTCTCAAAAGTATTATTTTCTATATTGGGAATCAAAAATGAAGAGATTGCTCAAGATTATTTACCCTTTGCTCCCTTATTATTAAGCCTTAGAAGACCAAAAATTTATATAGAGAAGGTATTACAGAGCAATTTTAATTTGCACAATAAATTAAGTATTTTAGAGAATATCCCACATCAAATTCTAATTAACCATAACCAAATCAATAAGATTGGAATAAAAAATAATACATTAGGGGTTAATTTTATTTTGGGTAAAAAATTTGTTTCTTATCAAAATAAAATTGCAATTTATATTAAAGATATTGAGTATTTTAAGGCATTAGAATATATTCCTATTGGGAAAAACCATAAGAAGCTAAGAGATGGCATTACTTTTTTAACCAATAATGAGTTTTGTGTTGATTTGTATCTTAAAATCAATTATAGTGATAAAATGAATTTTGTTTTAGGGGATAGGAGTGTTGCAAAACTAGGATGGGGAAAAATACTTGGTAAAAATAAAAGAAATTATATTGCTATGAAAATTAAACTCTGTGATTGAGATTCTTACTAAGAAAGCATTGGAATTATAGAATTAAACCATTAAACTAAAGGTTATTGTTAATGAAAATCTCTTTGCATAAACTCAATCAAAAAATCCAAAGAATCATTGATAGACTAACTAATCTTTCTAATAAACAAATCTTACTTTTAATGCTTCCTTTAGCCATTCTCTTTTTTATCCATAAAATGTTTGAAGACTTTGAAGTAGAAGATAAGAAAAGTATGGAATTTCAAAGAATTAAAGATTCTTTAAACCAGCAACAAATCCTAAGCCCACAAGAGATAGAATATTTACACCAGTGGTATGAGAGGGATTATGAGAAAGATTTACAAAAAGCCCAAGTGATGTTTGATTTATCTTTTGAAACTCTTAAGCAAGAGTATTCTCATAATCTAGACCCTACAATCCCACTTATTTATAAGATTCCAAAGTATTTGATTGAGAATCCAAATGATAGGCAAATGCATTTTATTTTCTTTTATTTCTTAAAAGTGCATCTGAAATATTCTATTTCGCAAATCAATCACACCAAGATTCAAAACATTGTCATTAGCCCCCAAGAACTCCATTTATTTCATGATTTATTCCAAGCCTATAAAACGCTTATGGAAGTAGATTCTACTCAAGGTCTCACACTTGCTAGTGCTTTTAGTCTAGTTTCTTATTATATGGTTATTGCAGAATCCAATACAAACTATTGTGAGATATTAGGGGATTTGAGGGATAAATTGGATATTGTTGCAGAAGATATGAGTGCAATGGGTCAAAATATCAATGAAGTGGAGATTATAAAGCATATTTCTAGTAATAATGCAATCATCAAAGAGTTAAGGAGCTGTCAATGAATGAGATTAAAAACACAGAACATTTAAATAAGAAAGATAAAGAGAATCTTCAATATTTTTTTGAAAAATATTCATTAGCACAGCATATAGTCAAGGAATTTGAAAGATTGCAGAATAAAACACAGAGAGAACAAGGCGTTACAGAAACATTAGAAAATGCTATCAATCAAGGATTACAAGAAGCACAGAAAATGGTTGAGGATACAAGGGAACAAGTAAGTAATGTCGCTACTAGTGCTTCTATAGCGAGTGGATTCTCTGAGATAACTAAAAGCAATATTGCTAAACCCTTCACCCACACCATTCTTATCATCACTAGCAAGGTAGAAAACAGATTGGAGATTGCAGAAGTTACTTTAGAATACATTAATACAG
>CALVAF010000014.1 GCA_944325475.1 uncultured Helicobacter sp. | reverse complement strand
AAAGAGATTCTGTTCTAGCTCACCCCCTTCAATCTCTAGATTTAAAGTGCCATTAAGCGATTCTTGTTGGCAGATAAGATGAGCGTTTAAAGAGAGGATTCCATCGCCATAAGGTTTTTGACTAAAGAGACTTAAAAGAGAGGCTAGAGAGCCATTTTTGAGATTAAGAGTAAGGGTTTGGGGGGAGAAATAATGCAGAGTGGCAATCAAATCGCTTTGGGAATTCAAAAAATTACTTGAGGCATGGAGTGTATAGTTGTGAAAATCCCCATTGAATCTTCCTTCAATCCATTCCTTTTCTTTGAAAGAGAAGATTTGATTTTTAAAACTTGTTTGGAAACCTTTAGAATTTAAGAGAAAATTACCCTTTAAGCTGCGTAAAAAAAGCGAATAATCGCCTTCTAAAAAAAGCTCTAGTTTGTCATTTTGGGCGCTAAAATCAAGGGCGATGTGGCTTGGAGTGAGCTTAAAATAGCGACTTTTCCACTGCATTTTTGTGTGTGATTCAAGCTTGGCTAAAAGGGCGTTTTGGATAAGTAATTCCCTAGAGGAGAAAAGGTAAGCCCCGCTAAAACAAAAAGAGCGATAATCAAAGCTAGTAAGCTTAGAAAAATTTTTGAAGAATAGGATTTTTTCATAGGCTAGAGTGTAGTGAAAAAATGGTTAAAAAGACATTAACAAAGCTAAAAACCTCGTGTAGAAATAATTCTTATTTAATGCAAAATGGAGTAAAATCCGCAAAATTTTTTTAAGGGATTATTTATGGATTATAAGGATACTTTAGAGTTGCCAAATACGACTTTTCCTATGCGTGGGAATCTCCCCCAACATGAGCCTAAGATTTATCAAGAATGGGGCAAGGGCGAGTATTATGAGCGGATTTTAAAAAACAGAGAAAACGCACAAGAATGCTTCAATCTTCATGATGGACCACCCTATGCTAATGGGCATTTGCATATTGGGCATGCACTCAATAAAATCCTAAAAGACATCATTAACAAATACCATTATTTTCAAGGTAAGAAAATCTTTTACACTCCCGGTTGGGACTGCCATGGGCTGCCTATTGAGCAGCAAGTTGAAAAAAAGCTTGGCAAAGAAAAAAAAGATTCTTTGCCTAAAGCCAAGATTCGGGAGCTTTGCCGCAAACATGCAGAGGAGTTTGTGGGGATTCAAAAAAGAGAATTTTTGTAGCTTGGAATCATGGGGGATTTTGAAAATCCTTATAAAACAATGGATTTTGCCTTTGAAGCAGAGATTTACAAAGCGCTTTGTGAGGTGGCAAAAAAGGGGCTATTAAAGGAGCGTAGCAAGCCAGTTTATTGGAGCTGGGCTTGTCAGACGGCATTAGCAGAGGCTGAAGTGGAGTATGAGGAGAAAGAAAGTGATTCGATTTTTGTAGCTTTTGGGTTAAAAGACGATGCTTTAAGCGCGCTTGGAGCAAAAGAAGTTGGGCTAGAGAAAGCCTTTTGTGTGATTTGGACGACGACTCCTTGGACGCTTCCGGCAAATAGTGGGATTGCACTTAATCCCAATGAAACTTACGCCCTCACAAGTGATGGGAAAATCGTGCTGGCTTCAGAAGTAGAGAAATTAGCAGCAATGAATGTGGTGGAAAATCAAATTTTAAAAACCTTTGAAGCCAATATTTTAGAAAACACCCATGCAATTAATCCCCTAAATGGCAGAGATTCAAAGATTATCCTAGGGGAGCATGTTGCTAGGGGTGAGGGAAGTGGTTGTGTGCATACTGCACCTGGGCATGGGGAAGATGACTATTTTATTGGGCTAAAATATAATTTGCCCCTCTTAATGCCTGTTGATGATAGGGGTTGTTATGATGAAACCTTGATAAAAGAGAAATTATTTTTTAGTCCTGATGAGTTTGTGGGGAAATTTGTGTTTGACACCCATTTGAGGATTTTTGAGCTATTGGGTAAGAATCTGTTGCGACACACGAAAATCAAGCATTCTTACCCGCATTGTTGGCGTTCGCATGAGCCCATTATTTTTCGGGCGACTAAGCAGTGGTTTATTATGATGGATGAGCCTTTTAGTAAAGATGGCAAAACTCTGCGAGAAGTGGCATTAGAGGAGATTGACAAAACTCGATTCTATCCTGAACATGGTAAGAATAGAATCCGCTCGATGATTGAAAATCGCCCAGATTGGTGCATTTCAAGGCAGAGAGATTGGGGTGTGCCTCTTGCTTTTTTTAAAGACAGACGCAGTGGGGAGGTGCTTTTAGATAGTGAAGTTTTGGATTTTGTGGCAGGAATTTTTGAAAAAGAGGGCTGTGATGCGTGGTGGAATAAGGAAGTTAAGGATTTGTTGCCCCAAAAATACCAAAAAGATTGTGATCATTTTGAGAAAGTTTATCATATTTTAGATGTGTGGTTTGATAGCGGAAGCACTTGGAAGGCTGTTTTGCAAAGTGGTTTGTATCAAAGTGGTGGGTATCCTGCTAGTCTTTATTTGGAGGGAAGTGACCAGCATCGAGGGTGGTTTCATAGCTCCTTGCTTGTGAGTTGTGCGGTCAATGAAAAAGCCCCTTATAAAGCCATTGTGACTCATGGTTTTACAATGGATGAGAAGGGCGAGAAAATGAGTAAATCCAAGGGCAATGTGGTAATCCCAAAAGAGGTTTTGAAGGAATTTGGTAGCGAGATTTTGCGGCTTTGGGTGGCGATGAGTGATTACCAAAATGACCAAAGAATCTCTAATAATATCTTAAAGCAAGTGGCGGAAAATTACCGAAAAATCCGCAATACAATTCGATTCTTACTGGCTAATACAAATGGATTAGAACGCCTCGAAGTAGGGGGGTTTAGCCAGATTGATTTGTGGGCTTTGAGGAGTGCTAGTGAGTGCTTTGAGAGAGTGAATAATTTTTTTGCGGAATATGAGTTTTCTAAGGCGATTCAAGAGCTAATTTACTTTTTAAACACTGAGCTTAGTGGGATTTATTTGGATATTTGCAAGGATAATTTGTATTGCAATGTCCTAGATTCTAAACAAAGGCGTGCAAGTCAGAGTGTGATGGCGTTAATTTGTGGGAGGCTTTTTGGGCTTTTAGCGCCGATTTTTACTTATACTATTGAGGAAGCCCTAAGCCATACTCAAAGCAGGGCGGTTTTAGAATCATGTGGGATTAGTGGGGCTAGCGGGGGTGGAGATGTGTTTGAGATTCTCTACACGTCTCTACCGACTTTTCAAAGCCCTTGTTTTGATTTTGAGAAGTTGTTGCAGCTGCGTGGTGTGTTTTTGGAGCAGATTGATGTGCTAAAAAAAGATTCTAAGATTAAATCGACTTTGGAAGTGGATTTGGTTGCACCAAAGGAAATGGCTAGGTTTGGAGAGTTGAATCTGTGGCTTATGGTAAGTGGAATCACAGAGGAAGCAAGAGGCGAGGTGTTAGCAGAATTTACTTTTGATGGGGAGACTTATCAGATTTTCAAAGCACAAGGGCATAAATGTCCTCGGTGTTGGCAGTTTGTAGCACAGAGAGAAAATGAGCTTTGCAAGCGGTGTGGTGAGGTTTTGAAGGGAAAAAAGAGTTACAAAGGATAGGGCATAATGTTTGAGGGATTTTTTGATTTAAGCAAGCCTGTGGGGCTTGAGGAAACTTGGACGAGTATTTTTGTCATCGTTTTTTTGATGTGGCTTGGGTATAGGGTTTTGAAACAGAAGGCTGATAACCAAAAGAGAGGTGAGTGAGGGCTAGGCAAAATAGGCTTAGTGTTGATGGCTATTTAGTTTGTTTTGATTCTGCTTTTGGGGTATTTATGATAGATTTGGCTTAATTTTAAGAAAACATTAAATAAAAAACTATATAATTTGCTTTTTCAAAAAAGGCTTGATAGCTCAGTCGGTAGAGCAGGAGACTGAAAATCTCCGTGTCGGTGGTTCGATTCCGCCTCAAGCCACCATTTAACTTCTGAAACCTAGCTACTAAAATCATGATTTATTGCTTAATAAAATCAATAATAAATTTGATATTAAGAAAAAGCCTATTTGGATTAAGGATTTTAAGAGAAGGTGTTAAAAACAATGAAAATTCTGCTTATACGCAATGATAATATTGGGGATTTGGTTTGCTCTACTCCTGTAATAGAGGCTTTAAGGAAAAAATATCCAAAGGCACAAATTGATATTGTGGTTAATAGCCTTAATGCACCTGTGGTGATAGGGAATCCTTTTTTGGATAAAGTATGGGTTTATACCAAAACCAAACACATTAAAAATTTCTTTTTAAAAATCAAGGCTTTTTTGCATAAGGGTTGGATTTTGTGGAGAATCTTTTGTGAAAGCTATGATGTGAGCGTGATTTTAAGAATTCATTATTCCAAGCATGCTGGATTATTTGCAAGAGTAGCTAGGGCTAAGAAATGTCTAGGAGTGAGCGGGGGGGGGGCGCTTAAAAATACTAGGTTTTAAAGATTGTGTGATTAAACATTCCCATGAAGTAATGGTGTGTTTTGATATTGTGGAATCTCTTGGGGTGAAATATGGAGGGGAAAAGACTTATTATCCTATCAAAGAGACTTTTATAAGGCATTTTAGTAAGCCTTATATTTTGTTTCATATTTCTAGCAGAAGAATCAAAGATAACCCCTATCCTATGGAATATCTAAAAGAGATAATTCAAGCGGTTTTTATGGATTTTATTGTTATTGGGGATAGCGGGGATAAACAAAGATGTGAGGAATTAGCAGAGTTAGAAAATTGCCATTATATCAAGACACAAAGCATTGATGAAGTGGCTACTCTAGCAAAAGATGTAGAAGTAGCCATAGCTTTTGAGGGTGGAGTAGCGCATATTTTTGGTGCTTGTTGTAAAAGGGTGATTACAATTTTTGGTAATGTAAGCCTTCATAGGTGGCATACTTGGGGACATTTTGAAGGGTGTTTGCAAAGTGAGAGCAAAAGGGCAAGTGATGTGAAGCCAAATTTGGTTTTGCAGAAATTACAAGAAGTAAAATTTATAGTTTAAGCTTTTATAGAGCGAGAGAATGTAATCTTCCTCTAGTATTTTTAAGTCTATTTCTGTGCCTAGGCTTGAATCGCCACTATCCAAAAAAATCTTTGAAGTTTTAACATAAGGCAAATGATGAGGGCAGAGTCTAGAAGCAATAGACTTGATATGAGTATCAATCCAAAGCATCTAATGGAAATGTTTTTCATCGCTTTTTTGATTCTATGGATTTCTTTGTAATATGGATTCTAAAAATTCATAGGTTTCTCTAGCGATCATTTGATAATCCATTTTTTCTTTTGCGAGTTTAAATAGGGCTTGTTTTTTTGCTTTTAGAATGGTTGGTGGAGTGGATAGGATTTGTGTTAGTGTATTAGAAATGGAGTGAGAATCCAAAGTGGTAAAAAATGCGGTATTTTCATCAAAAAGTCGCAAATATTCTGGCAAGTCATTGATGAGTGGAATCACGCCATTGCTGGCATATTCCATTGCTTTAATCGGGGAAGATACGCTATAAAGTGGTGTATTTGGAATAATTCCTAATCCAATATCATAGTTTGGAATGGTTTTTAGCATTTCTGTAAAAGAGAGTGGGGGGTAGAGCTTGATTCTAGAATCTTTTTGGCTTAATTCTGTGATGGCTTGAATTTCTTTGTTGTGGCTTGGGGTAAAAATATCAAGAATAAAATCGCCTTTGGTGCAGCTAATAGCGCTAATAATTTCGAGCATTTGGCGATTTTTGTCTATTGTGCCGATGTAGAGGAGTTTTAGAGGTGTGTGGATAGTTTGAAGGTTTTGATATATGGCATTTAGGTCGCAATTTTCAAAATCAATTCCACTTGGAATAATAAAAGTGGGTATTTTGAGTTGTGGTTGGAATTGACTTTGGAGTTGTGGAGTCATTGTGATGTATCCAGCGCATTTTTCTAAGATTTTTGCGTGGAGATAATATTTGATTTTGTATTCTATGCTTTTCCTCCAAACTGCTTTTTTGTCTCTTTTAGCCTCGTAGATTCTGCGATAATCATGGGGGAATGTTTCCCAAAAGAGGATTTTTGGGTGAAAAGGCAAAAGCTGCTTGGCTATGGGGTAGAAATTTCGGACGATAATTAAGTCAAAATCAAGCAAATTGAAGTTTAATTGCATGAGTGTTTTGATAAATTTTCTATGTTTTGTGGAGTAGGGAAACACAAACTTTTTATCCTGCAAATAGGCTTGTTTTTCTTTTGTGAAATAGACTCTATAAACCTCACAATATTGCAAAATATATTTTTCAAAAATACCTTTAATAGCTGTGTCTTGTTCTGTGTGTTGTTTATCTGTGATGATGAGGATTCGCATAGTGTTCCTTTAGCTGTCAAATATTTTTTGCCATTTTAGCAAAATTACTTCTTTGCTAAACTTCTCTTGTGCTATTTCTTTTGCTCTTTTGCCCATAGATTTTCTTAAATTTTGATTTTGCATCAAATCTTTTAGTTTCTCTGCATAGCCTTCTAAATCTCCATTAGGAATCAAAAATCCACTTTTTTGATTTTCTATGATGTCACTTGGTCCTGTGTTAATATCAAAAGCAACTTGTGGTAAGCCAAAAGAGGCAGATTCTACTAAAACCATGGGCAACCCTTCAAAATGGCTTGTCATTATATAAATACTAGCTTTTAAGTATTCTTGCTCTATTGCATTAGTAAAGGGTTTTAGAATAATAGAATCTTGGAGATTTTTGGAGTGAATTTTAGATAAGATTTGTTCTTTAAGCTCTCCATCTCCCACAATGTGTAGTTTCCATTCCTCAAACCTTGAATCTTTTTGTGCGATTTCCCATATATCAATGAGACGAAAGAAGCCTTTATCGTTACACAATCTACCCACACTTAAGACAATTTTTGATTGAAGATTGCTGGATTTTTGAGGGATATAGGGTAAGAAGTTTGGAATCACTTCTATATTTTTGTGGAGTTTTTGCCAATGATTGAGTTCTTTGCTTGATAACACGATGAGCTTGTCAAAAAGTGCGATTCTTGGTGGAAATAGAGGTTTTTTGTGAAGGTATTTTTTGTAGGGTTGGCTAAAATTAGTGTGATAGAGGCGAATGTAGGTTGTGTTTTTCTTTTTAAAAAAAGGATAGAGGAGATTATTGACAATAAGAATATTTTTGCTATTTTGGGGTAAAAGCTGATTGATACGATAAGAAAACTTCACTTTATCTAAAAAGTTATCAAGTTTGAAATTGGGATAAATTTAATTAAAATTGAGGATTTTCTCGTTTGTAGTGTGGTTGTATGTTTGGGGGGGGGGGGTATTATTGGTTTTGTAGCAACTTATTAGTGTAGTTTCATAGTATTTACATAAGAAATTGCAAAGGTTGCTAACCACTCTTTGTATTCCACCAAAGGTTGTAATATCAGAAATAAGAAGAAAGATTTTAGGTTTCAATGCCATCCTTTTATTAAAAGAGGTTATTATTGAGATTGTGGAATTATAGCTCATTTTTGTAAATCACCCACCACCTAAAGAATTAGACTTCTTATTCCCCTTCATACTCTAAAAGACTTAAAAAAACATGCCTCGTAGATAATTAGTATCAAGTCAGTAATCTTATTTTGATACCCTACTAATGCTATCTTCAAAAAAGTAACTTTAGATATCCCTACCCTAGATTTATCTATTTTTATCTGTTGTGTTGCCATTATGGCATATAAAGTTTCTTATATGTAAAAGCTTTTTGTGTATTATTATCGCAGATGACAGATTTAAGCAATGGCTTTTTGTTTTATTGGCATGCTAGTGTTTTTTAGAATATGGCAAAATAGGTGATTTATTTTCATAAAGATTTATTTCTAATTAGAATCTAAATTGTATTTTGAGCTATTTTATAGAGAAGGGCAAGCTTGAGGGGTAGCAAAAATTTCTTAATTTTTGATAAATTGTTGCATTGCTTTTAAAACTTCAGTGGGTGTTATGGGTTTTTCTTGACAAATTTCTTTGTGGATTTCTCTATCTTGCAAGATTCCATTAATTGCTGGGCTTGTTCCACCAAGGAAAAGTGCAATGCTTGGAATCCCTAAAGCTCCAGCTAGGTGCATAGGTCCTGTATCCCCAGTGATAAGGCAATCAAGGGATTTTAGAAAATAGGGCAATTCATCGATTTTGTATTGACCGCAAACATTATGGATTTGGCTGTGTAGATTGTTTGGAATCAAAAAATAAATTTTGTCACAATACATTTTTTCTTGATTGGTGCCACTTAAGAAAATTTTGGCATTGGGGTAGTGAGTAAGAATCTCTTGTGCGAGTTTGGCAAAATTTTCTACCCCCCATTCTTTATAGACTTTGCTTGTTCGCATTTGGAATCCTATTCTATGCCCTCCTAGAGCTTTTTTGGCTATAAAGTTATGGTATTTTGAGGGGAGTTTCATTGTGATATTGGAATTTTCTTTTAAGGTCACATATTCTAAAGTTTTTAGGCTTAATGGGATAAAGTGTGTCGCTAAATTACGTGGAAGTTTTATAGAGAGAAGTGATTCTTTTGGGTTGTTTCTTGGGGTTTTTATAATATATTTTGCTCCGCTTAGAATCGCAGTTGGAATGTCTTGGGGACCATTGGAGTGATACATTAAAATCAAATCAGGCTTTAAGGCTCGCATTTGAGAAATATTCTTTAGAAATCCTTTGTAGCCTTTATCATAAAGGATAAAATCCTCTACAAATTCATAATCTTTAAAAAGTGGGTGAATGTTTTTTGCGATAAATAAAGTAATTTTTGTATTTGGAAAAGCTTCTCTAGTAGCTACAATAGCGGGGGTTCGCATAAGAGTATCGCCTAAGGCAGTATTAGAAAAAATAATGATTCTTTGAATATTTTCTAGTTTGGTTGGTTGGGGAAGTTTGATAATAGGATTTTTTTTGAGATAAAATTTGACCCACAAATTAACCAAAAAAGCATAAACTACTTTCATTCTCCTCACTCCGCTATCGCACAGGCTCTTGTTTCGCGTATCACGCTTACTTTGACTTCACCGGGATATTGCACATTTGCTTCTATGTCTTTGGCGATTTCTCTAGCCAATAGATAAGATTCATCATCACTGATGTCTTCAGACTTTGCAATGACTCGCACTTCGCGTCCAGCGTTAATCGCATAGGCATGCAAAACGCCCATTTTGGAGAGGGCGATTTTTTCTATCTCACTGACACGTCTTAGGTAGTTTTCTAGCACCTCACGTCTTGCCCCCGGACGTGCAGCAGAGAGGGCATCTGCTGCACAGACTGCTGCTGCCTCGATACTTTTGGCTTCCTCATCGCCATGGTGGGAGAGAATCGCATTTAAAACCACTGGATGTTCGTTATATCGCCGTGCGATTTCTGCACCAAGATCCACATGTGTGCCTTTGAAATCATGCGTTCTTGCCTTGCCTATATCATGGAGTAATCCAGCCCTTGTGGCTAGTAGGTAATCCCCGCCGAGTTCTGCAGCGATGATTCCAGCGAGGTTGGCGACTTCTAGGCTATGAGAGAGGGCGTTTTGCCCATAGCTTGCCCGATAGCGTAATTTTCCAATCAGCTTAATAATGTCAGGGTGGATATTCCCAAGCCCCAAATCAAGTATCACTCTCTGCCCCTCTTCAAAAATATTTTGTTCAAACTCTTCATAGCATTTTTGGTAAATTTCTTCGATTCTAGCTGGTTGGATTCTGCCATCTTCAATGAGTTTTTGAATCGTCTGCACTGCAATAGAGCGGCGGTAGAGATTGTGGGAGCTAATAATAATCACACCGGGTGTGTCATCGATGATAATATCTACCCCACAAATCATCTCTAAAGTCTTGATGTTTCGCCCTTCTTTGCCGATGATTCGTGCTTTCATATCATCACTTGGGAGCATGATGGTGTGAATGAGACGTTCTGCAGCAAACTCCCCTGCAAAGCGGGAAGTAGCTTGGGCTAAAATATAAGCCGCCCTTGCTTTTGCTTCTTCTTTTAGCTGTTTTTCTTGTCTCCTTAGAATCTGTGCGATTTCCTGACGCGATTCTTCTTGAATCTTTTCAAAGAGTAATTCTTTAGCTTCTTTTTTGGTTATTGCACTAATGGTGGTTAGCTTTTGGGTGAGTTCTTCAATCTTGTTTTGGTAGGTTGTTTTGAGTTTTTTTAATGATTCTTGTTCTAAAAGGAGGGCATTTTTGTCTTTGCTAATAAGCTGCCTCTCGTGGTCAAGCTTACATTGTTCGCGTTCGATTTTTTGGGTTTCTTTTAGCCTTTCCTTTTTGAAATCAAGGAGATTGTTTTCGTATTCTTTAATGATTTTAGCCGTTTCCCTCTCGTATTTTTGTTGTGATTCTAACTCTAGCTCTTTGGCTTTGATTTTTGATTCTTGAAGTATTCTTTCAGCTTCATATTCAATCGCCTTTGCTTTAGCTTTTGATTGTTCAAGCAAAACTTCTAGGTTAGCATGAGAGAGCTTGCGCGAAATAAGGTAGCTTCCTCCGCCAGCGACTAAGGCTGATAAGGCGGAGCTTACTATAATCCAAGTTATCATATTTTTTGTCCTCTAGCTTGAGATTGATAAAGGGTGTGATGAAGAAGTTTGCCTTCACATCGTGGCTTTGTGTGATAGTTTGGTGAGTGTAATGAGTGCCACGGCAGATAAAAATATTGGTTGGTTTTTGCTCTAAAGTGTCAAAAAATCTGTCATACATACCTTTGCCAAATCCTATGCGTTTGAAATTTTTATCCATTCCAAGTGATGGAATGATTGCGATATTGATTTTGTTAAACTGAAATGTTGAATTTCTTGATTCATAAACACCAAATGCTTTTTTTTGCAATGGTAAGCGGTATTTTACAATTTTAAAACTGATACCACACATAAAGGGAATAAAAATTTCAAACTTTTTGGATTTGCGGTAGGAATTGAGGAGTTTGCGGCAGTCAAATTCGCTTTTTAGGGGGTAATAAAAGAGGATTGAAAGAGGGGCTTTTTGGGATTTGTGGAATCTGCGGGATTTTTTGTGGGCTGCAATGAGGGATTTTAAAAGCGTGTCAAGTTGGCTTTGTAAGCGGTAATCTAGAGCTTTGTGATTCTTGGAATCTTGGATTTTTCTAAGCCTAGTTTTGCAATGTTGGCGGTAGGATTCTTTTAGGTTTTGCAAGGGCTTCCTTTGAATGAAAAAATAAGGGAAATAAAAACAAAACATTGTAGCAAAAGTAATAAAAAATGGAGATGATAAACCTGCGATTCTTTAAGTAAAATCCCAAAATGTTCTAGTAGCAAATAAAAAGCAAAGCCCACAAACAAGCCACTTAAATAGCCTATTTGCCTTGTTTTGTCGATTTTTGCAAGGAAGCTTTTTGGGTGGAAGATTAGGGTTTCATTGCGTGTAAGGTAATCCCCAAAAATAAAGCTGATTTGATAAAGCCCATAAACAAGCAACGCACCATAGAAGGTTTGTGGGAAGAGCAGATAAGAGAGCAGGTAGCAAAAGGGTAGAATCTCGATGAAAGTAAGGATTATTTTATAGGGTTTGGTTTTTAAAAGTTGGGTGTAAAAGAAGCTGACAATCCACGCCCCAAGTGCGAGAATGATTCCACCAATGGAAAAAGTTTTGGGTGGCAAAAGGGCATAAATGGTGAAGATTGTCCCCAAAGAGACTCCCCCAAAAAGGGAGTTTAAAAACTTATAGATGAGGTAATTTTTGAGTGAAAAGCTTTGCATTAGAATTTATATTTCACTCCTGCACCAAAGGTTGTTTCAAATTCATAAGGGTAATAAACGCCGCTGATGACAAGGGCATTTTTGTGGTCAGTGAGGTTGTTAGCATAAGCGTAAATCTCAAAATCTTTGAATGTGTAGCTTAGGGTTAGATTGAGGCTTTGGTAGCTTGGCATTTTTTCTAAGACATTGTCATAGTCGTTGTAATCATACGCCCTAGAGCCGTATTTGTAAGAAATTCCAAGATTGAGATTGGGCAGTGGGAGATAGTTTAAAGCAGCAATAAAGGTGTGTTTAGACACGCTTGGAATCTCCTTGCCTTTGTAGCCTTCATTTCCTTGCATTGTTGCATCAACATAGGCATAGCTTAGGGTGGAATAGAGGTTTTGCAAAAAATAAGTGGTGAATTTAACCTCGCCTCCGATTCGGCGTGTTTTACCTAGGGTTTGATTGTCGTAGATTCCAGTGATTTTATTTAGCCCATAGTAGTTTTCATCATGCCCTTGTATATAAAACACATTCCCACTAAGCATGTGAATCCCAAAAACTGCGTTGGTGCCGATTTGAAAGGTATCAAAGGTTGCTGTGTCAATGAGATTGTTTGGTATGGGCGCATAAGTGATAGGGTCATAACGCAGTAGCCAATCCACATTGGGTGTCACAAAGCTACGAGAATAGGAGGTGAAAATCCCCACTTGCGGGTGGATTTGGTAATGGTAGCCAAGCTCCCCGCCCATAAGGTTGTCTTGGGTGCTATAAGAATCTGTTTGCTTATGGATTACTTTTTGGACGTTGATTGCAAGATTGAATGTGGAATTGCCAAGGTATTTTTCGCCGCTTAGATAGAGTAGCGTTTCGCTAACTTCAGCTTTTGTGCCGCCATTAGTGCGTTGGTTTTGCTTGGCTTCCCCACCAATTTCAGCAAGATAGGAATCCTTTTTATAAATAGTGTTGAAGTTCCCATATAAGCCTTTTCCAATATAAAGTGAGTTGGGGGAATTAACATACTCACTTTCGTTGCGATTCCCACCAAAATTAAGATGAGTCACAAAACCATTTTGGGCAAAGTAAGTCAAGCCAAAGTTATGATACAAATCCCAACGCTTTTGGTGGCTAAAGGAATCGCCTCCATAGATTGGTGGATTGGGTGCTTGAGTGGGGTCTTTGTCAAATTGTTCTTTGGTGAGTGGGTTAGCGTATTTGATTCCGTATTGAGCGTAATTTGCGCTGGCTTTGAGAAGCAAGGAATCATTGGGATAATAAAATAGCGAGATTCCACCATTTTTGTTGTAACTTCCGTCCTTTTCATCAGAATCTTGCGTGATTTTCTTAGAACCTTGTGTGGTTTGGTATTGCCCATAAAGTCCGATGTTTAAAGTGTCTCCGACATAGCGTGCTGCGATTTGCGAATTTTGCGTGTTGTAGCTTGCATGGCTTAGATTAATGATCCCACCGCCTTTGCGTGTAGTAGTGATTTTCAAAACCCCGCTAGTTGCGCCATTTCCATATTTTGTCATACCTTTGCCACGGATAATTTCGATTTTTTGGACAAAATCAAGTGGAATTGCACTAAGCGAGATAGGCACTGAATCGATATTATTTAGCCTCACTCCATCGACAATAATGGCAAGATTCTTGTGTCCATTTTGTCCAAAACCGCGTAAATTGAGATTTTGTGTGTAGGGATTGCCAAAATTGTAGGTTGTTTTGAGTAGAGAGTGGAGATTTAAAAATTCATAGACATTTTGAGCGTTGGATTGTTGGATTTCCTCTGCACTAAATTCTTCTTTAAAATCCGTATTCTCTACAAACTCATTAGCATGGATAAGAGAAAGTTTTAGGCTTTGAGAATCTTGTGCCTGTGCTGATTTATCCTCTAAAGCAATCTTTTCATTTTGTGCAAGAAGCGCGCTATTTAAGGCTAGAATTGCAGCTAAGGAAAAATATTTTTTTCTAAAACCTCTTGGTTGTAGATTTTTTTGCTTTTTCATTTTAAGATTTCCTATTTGGAGAATTTTGGCTGTTTTTAGGGTTTAGCGCCTTGCTTTTTGGATTTTTTAAACTCTTTATAGGTTCTTTAGAGATTTTGACGCTAGAAATTGCTAAAAAGCCAAGCGGAATTTTACAATAATTTTGTTAGCTATTGACATTCTTTTTAAAAAAAGGTAGAATTTCGTCTCGTTATTTTGAATTTTGCTGGTGTAGCTCAGTTGGTAGAGCAGCTGCCTTGTAAGCAGCAGGCCGGGGGTTCGAGTCCCTTTACCAGCTCCATTTAAAATTATATTTTCAGTGTTTGACCAGTTATTAGGGGTGAGATACTCAAGTGGCCAACGAGGGCAGACTGTAAATCTGCTGGTTCTACCTTCCGTGGTTCGAATCCACGTCTCACCACCATTTAATAAAGTATGCGGGAGTAGCTCAGTTGGCTAGAGCATCAGCCTTCCAAGCTGAGGGTCGCGTGTTCGAGCCCCGTTTCCCGCTCCATACTGGGAGCTGATTCTACTTGTAGTTTTTTAAATCAGCCCAACACTTTATTATTGCTATTTTGCCCATATA
>CALVAF010000013.1 GCA_944325475.1 uncultured Helicobacter sp. | reverse complement strand
AAATCCCTTGCATTTTAACCGCCGCAAAAGACGCTAGAGAATCCAAAAAACTCTATGAAATTCTAAAACTCTGTCAAACCAAGCCCCTCTTTTTTGATGGCACGCTGAGTCTTCCTGAAGTCTCTCTCTTAAACTCCAAAGCCCTAGCCTTTGTCGGCGTTGATACTGCGATTATGCATTTATCTGCTGCCAATGACACTCCAACCTTTGCCTTTTTTGGTCCAAGTGGCGTAATGGCTTGGGGTCCATGGGATAATTCTCTAAAATCTAGCACCTACACCAAACCCAATGGAATCCAAAAAATGGGCAAACACTACGTGTATCAAGAATCTTTTAACTGCATTCCTTGCGGGAAAGCTGGCTGTAATGACACCAAAATAAGCGATTGTTTGCTTAGTAAATTCCAAGAAACAAAAGCCCTCAAAAGCTTGCAAGATTTTCTAACTCCCCTTTTACAAAAACACCATTATGTAGCAAAAAGTAATACAAAAATTAATTTAACCAAAAAATAAACATAAAAAATCAAATATTTTTTAACCTAATGTTACAATAAGCAAATAGTCAAGTTCTTTTTTACTTTTCTATTTAACTTTAATTTCTTATAGGAGATGATTATGATTAAAGGTTTTGCAATGCTAAAGATTGGTTCTGTGGGAATCATCGAAAAAGATCACTTAGAAGAGGTTACCACGGGTAATAAAATTGTTTGCGGTCCCTTTGATGCGATTGTGCGTCCCATTGCCGTAGCCCCTTGCACCTCAGATTTACACACTTGCTATGAGGGGGGGATTGGTGAGCGAACTAATATGTTTTTAGGGCATGAGGCTGTAGGAGAAATCCTAGAAGTTGGAAATCTTGTGAAAGATTTTAAAGTCGGCGATAAGGTTATCGTTCCTGCTATCACGCCCAATTGGAATGCTCTAGAAGCCCAAAGGGGTTATGCCCAACATAGCGGCGGTCCTTTATCGGGGTGGAAGTTTTCAAACTTCAAAGATGGCGTGTTTGCTGAAAAATTCCATGTCAATGATGCCGATGGGAATCTCGCACATTTGCCACAAGATGTCCCTGCCATAGAAGCCGTTATGCTGTGCGATATGGTAACTACCGGCTTCCATTGTGCAGAAAATGCAGAAATTAAGCCCGGCGAGACAGTGGCTATCATCGGACTAGGACCTGTAGGACTCATGGCATGCGCTGGAGCAAATGCTATGGGAGCAAGCGAAATTTATGCAGTGGATTGCGTGGATTTCCGATATGAAGTAGCAAACAAACATTATGGAGCAACGCATTATGTCAATTTCTCTAAAGCTCCTTTCCAAACACAAATCTTAGAGCTTACCAAAGGTAGAGGTGTAGATAAAGTGTTGATTGCTGGTGGTGGATTGACCACCATTGGTGAAGCTTGCGAATGCGTGGTAAATGGCGGAATTGTTAGCAATGTAAATTATCTAGGTCATGGCGAAAATATCACAATTCCTCGTTTGGCTTGGAATGTCGGTATGGGGCACAAGACAGTAAAAGGCGGACTAACTCCGGGCGGAAGATACAGAATGGAAAAACTCGCAAGATTACTACAAACTAAAAAGCTTGATGTCAAGCCCATTATCACACATAAACTAGAAGGAAAGTTTGAAGAAATTGCTCAGAGTTTGGCGATGATGAAAGACAAACCTGCTAATTTCATTAAACCTGCTGTAAGCATTAAATGGTAATATATTAAAAGCAAGATTTATCTTGCTTTTAACCAATACTTATTTAAGGAAGTAAGGCAATGAAAAAAATTTTACTACTTGGTGCAGGATATGCAAATATATCCTTTATTAAAAATCTACCCGCTTCAATTTTCAATCAAGCAGATTTTACTCTCATCTCAGAAACCCCCAATCATTACGCCAGCGTTTTATTGCATGAAGTGGTAAGTGGGGCTAAAAAAGAAAGTGTGCTTTTCCCTATCAAAAATTTCCTCCCCAAAGGAGTGCATTTCATACAAGATAAAGTCCAAGAAATTACAAAAGATTCGGTTAGAGGTGCGCTAAAAAATTATGAATATGACATTCTAATTGTCGGTCTAGGTTTCCAAAGTGATGACTTTAATATTCCGGGTATCAAAGAATACACAACTCCTATTGTGAATTACGAAAATGCGCTCAAACTACATGAAAAGATACTAAAACAAGTCCAAAAATACAAAAATGATGACAAAAAAGCCTTAGAATTTGCTATTTGTGGAGGTGGTTTTAGTGGAATAGAACTCATTGCTTCACTTTATGAAGAAATCTCAAAAGCATGCAGAAAACTCGGAATCAATACCGATGCAATTAAACTTACTTGCATTGAAGCTATGCCAAATATCCTACCCATGTTTTCATCAAATCTCATTCAAATAGGCACAGAATACCTAAAAAAAATGGGGATTACGATTGCAACTCATTGTAAAATCTTAGAATGCCAAGAAGATGGCGTGATTGTAGAAAAAGACAATGAAAAACAAAAAATATACGCCTCAATGATTATTTGGACTGCTGGAGTTAAAGGCAATGCCGTTATTGAAAATTCTCCCTTTTTCCATTCTATAAGAAGTAAAGTAGAAATCAATAACTACCTACAACCTTTGCAAGAAAATATGCAAAACATCTTTATTCTTGGAGATTGTGCAGCATTAAAAATGCAAAATGGGAGATTCTATCCACCAACTGCACAAATGGCATTACAACAAGGCAAATACCTCGCAGAAGTTTTTGATACTTTTTTACAAAAGAATACATTAACCAAAGAATTTTCTTACCAGCCAAAAGGCACAATTTGTTCTCTAGGCGAACATTACGCCATTGGAATCATAGGAGAAAAAGAAATCAAAGGCAAAATTGCGCTTTTATTAAAGAAATTTGTTGAGTTTAATTGGAGCTTCAAACTCAAAGGCTTCCAAAGTCTTTTTGATAAATAATTTCTATACTCCATAAGTCACCATAAATTATTAATTTTTAGCTAAAGAAGTTTAATTATTTTATTCTTTTTTAGCTTTATTTGTGTAATAATTTTAAAATTTTTAAATGAAGCGAGTTTGGCATGGTTATTAAAGGCGCGATGATTTGTGATGCAAATAGCGAATATAGGGGAGATATTCGTATCAAAGATGATAAAATCATAGAAGTGCAACGCAATATTTTGCCTCACAATTCTGAAGAAATTTTAGAAGCCAATGGTTTAGTGGCAATGCCAAGTGCAATTGATTTTAACACACAACTTCAAAGCTTCAATAAAGAAAACCTCATTAATCTCTCTCATAAAGCCGCATTGGGTGGAACTAGCCTCCTAGCCCTTATGCCTAATTTCCCAAACG
>CALVAF010000012.1 GCA_944325475.1 uncultured Helicobacter sp. | reverse complement strand
GAAGTCTATTGGCGAGGTTATGGCGATTGGCGGGAGTTTTAAAGAATCATTGCAAAAGGCGTTGTGTAGTTTAGAGACGGGAATATTTGGGTTTAATCCTATCAGTGGGGATTTGGGTGAGATTCAGCGAGAGATACGCCGCCCAAATGCCCACAGATTGCTTTATATTGCAGAAGCCTTTAGAAATGGCGTGAATGTGAAGGAAGTGCAGGAGTGGAGTAAAATCGATGCGTATTTTTTAAATCAAATTGCCGAGATTATCGCATTTGAGGGCAAGATTGCTTTTGAATCTCTGCAAGATAAGGCATTTTTACGCAAGGCAAAGCAATATGGCTTTAGCGATAAAATGCTAGCGTTTGTGATTAACAAAAATGAGGGTTTGGAGCTAAGGGAAGAGGATATTTACACTTTGCGAGAGCGGCTAGGCGTGCGATGGCAATATAATGAAGTGGATACCTGTGCAGCGGAGTTTGCAACACAAACAGCGTATCTCTATGGCACAATGCCTTTTTTGGATTTGCAAGGGGATTTTGATGAGGGTGAGAATCCCAAAAATAATCAAGCAGCAGTATCTTGTGGCATACAAGAATCTACTAAAAAGCAAGATTTTAGAGGCAGCAATTTTGGAAATCCAAATTCTCGCGAAATTTGCCATGAGATGAATTTGCGCAAAAAGGTGTTGATTATTGGTGGAGGACCTAATCGTATCGGTCAAGGCATTGAGTTTGATTATTGTTGCGTGCATGCGAGTTTTGCGCTTAGAGATATGGGGGTGCAAAGCATAATGTATAATTGCAATCCCGAAACGGTAAGCACAGATTATGACACCAGCGATGTGCTGTATTTTGAGCCTATCACTTTAGAGTGCGTGTGGAGCGTGATTGAGCGTGAGAAGCCTGATGGTGTCATCGTGCATTTTGGAGGGCAGACACCTTTGAAGCTTGCTAAAAAACTCACAACGCTTGGGGCAAAGATTATTGGCACGAGTGCAAAGATGATTGATGTTGCAGAGGATAGAGAAAAGTTTGCGAAATTTGTGGAGCAAAATGGGCTTTTGCAGCCTAAAAATGGCACGGCTTTTACTAAGGAAGAAGCTATAGAAATTGCACAAAATATCGGATTCCCCGTGCTTGTGCGTCCAAGCTATGTGCTTGGTGGGCGGGCTATGCGGATTGTGTATAATGTGGCTGAATTGCAAAATTATATGAGTGAAGCAGTGAGTGTGAGCGAGGATTCGCCGGTGTTGATTGATAAATTTTTAAACGACGCCCAAGAGCTTGATGTGGATATTATCTGTGATGGGAGGGAAGTCTATATTGCTGGAATTATGCAGCATATCGAGGAAGCTGGGATTCATAGCGGAGATTCGGCATGCTCGATTCCAACCATTAGTATTTCTAAAGAAAAAATAAAAGAGATTGAAGAGACAACGGCAAAAATTGCTAAGAATCTTGGGGTTGTTGGGCTCATGAATACACAATATGCGATTTTTGAAGACACACTTTATCTTATCGAGGTTAATCCTAGAGCCTCACGCACCGTGCCTTTTGTCTCTAAGGCTACTGGGATTCCCTTAGCCAAAGTCGCCACAAGAGTGATGATGAATGGGGATTTAAAAGAGGCACTAGAGTATTATGATACTTACAAAAAGGTGGAGTTTAAGGATGGGCTTTATAAGCCTAAAGAATCAAAGCATATTGCAGTTAAGGAATCGGTGTTTCCTTTTAGCAAGTTAAGTGGGGCAGTGATGGCTTTGGGTCCTGAAATGCGTTCTACTGGAGAGGTTATGGGGATTAGTGAGAGTTTTGGGGTGAGCTTTGCAAAAAGTCAGCTTGCTTGTAAGAATCCAATTCCAACTTGTGGCAAGGTGTTTATCTCGCTAAGGAGTTTTGATAAGCCACAAGCGAAGATTTTAGCTAGAGAACTTCAAGAGCTTGGGTTTGAAATCTGTGCGACAAAAGGGACGGCACAAGAGATTTGCAAAGCAGGAATTGCGTGTGAGGAAGCATTGAAAATCAGTGAGGGACGTCCAAATATTGGCGATATGCTTACAAATGGTGAGATTGCCCTAGCGATTAACACAAGCGATGAGGCTTCAAGCAAAGATGATACCGATAAGATTCGCACACAGGTTTTGCGTAACAATGTCCCTTATTTTACAACAATTGAGGCAGCTAGAGTGGCAATTAGCGCCATTAGTGAGATTAAGAGGGTTAATCCAAATAACGCCAAAACACTTCAAGATTATTTGGGGGAATAGGCGGTGTTTGGGGATTGTGTGTTTTTAGCACAAAGCGACACGACAGCTGGTTTGTTAAGTTTGAATCCTCAAAAACTTAATGTTAAAAAAGGGCGAGAATCCAATCAAAAAGTGATTGTAACGTTAGATAGTTTTAAAAAACTAAAGGAATTGGTGCGGATTCCACAAAAGCATAAAAAAAGGATTCGTCAGAGCGCTAAGAGCACTTTTGTTTATAAGGGTAAAAATAGGTTAGTGGGGCATAGTTTGGGGGTTAGAGTGGTAAGAGATTTAGAGCATAGAGAGTTTTTATGTTTTTTTCCTTATGTGTATTCTACTTCGGCAAATCCTCATAAACAAGGCTTTGATTTAGAATTTGCCTTAAGTTGTGCAGAGATTTATGTGATGGATAAAAGGGGTTTTTGTCAATCAAAGGCTTCAAGAATTTTTAAAGTGGGGAATAGAAATCTTAGGGTTGTGAGGTGAAAATGAAAGTTTCTAGTGTCATTGCTTCTTTACTTGTGAGCGTAGTTTTGGTATTTTTGCTATTTTGTATTTTTTGGGCGGCAGTTTTTGCAAATTACATTAATTATTATGGTATTAGAGAGTTTTTTAATCCCTTTTTTGGTAATGTCTTTAATGCTTTTGTGTTTTTTTTGATGGCGCTTGGTTTTGGGATTGCTTTTGTTATACCGCTACTTGATAAGGTTGTGCGAGTTTTTTATGTGGTTTTGATGTTTTTGTGTTTGACTTTGTTTGTGCCGATTTTGGGGCATAAAATAGGGAAAGTGATGCTGGCAGGGAATAAAATGATTGATGTGGAAGGTGCTAAAAAAGAAGTGTATAGTCTCTATGAAAATCGGCTTTATATCATTTATTTAACAGAAGCATTAAATGGAGAGGAAAGTTTGGAGGAGAGAAAAAGAAAACTAGCCTACTATGAAAAGCCAGAATCTTAATTCTCTAATACAAAAGGCGTATCTTGATAAACTGAAAAATTGAGCCAGTTTGAAAACATTACACTTGAGCTAGAATGCCAAGAGAGTATGGGGTTGTCTTTGGAATCGAAATAATTGAGTGGCTTGTTTATGGGAAGTCCTTTTTGCAAATCTCTTTGGTATTCTAAAGCTAGGGTGTTTTTGGAATACTCGGGGTGTCCTAGGATGAAAAAATCTTTTTCATCTTTGAGTGCAGTAATTCCACTTATTTTCCCTTTGAGTAGGATTTTTAGGTTGGGGTTAGCAAGGGCTTGTGATTCATTAATCCCAGAATGCCTAGAGTGCGGAATCTTTACAATCTCATCTAATCCATTGAGTAATAAATCTTTTTCCACCCAAGAGTGTTCGAAGATTCCAAAAAGCTTTTCTTTAAATAGGGTTTTTTGGATTTTGTGGAAGTGATAAAGCCCTGCCATTGCCCCCCAACAAAGATATAAAGTGCTAGTGCAATTATGTTTTAAATAATCCATAATAGTAACTAATTCTCCCCAATACCTCACCGCTTCAAACTCCAAATGCTCAATAGGCGCACCAGTAACAATCGCTCCATCAAAGCTTTTGTGCTTAATGGAATCAAAATTCACATAAAATCTATCCAAATGTGATTCTGGCGTGTTTTTACCCCTATAAGTGGCGGTAGAAAGTAGGGTGATATTCACTTGCAAAGGGGAGTTTGCAAGCAGGGCTAGAATCTGATTTTCTGTTTCAATTTTAGTTGGCATAAGATTGACAATCAAAACTTCCAAAGGGCGAATATCTTGGGATTTTGCCCTTTTTTGTCCCATAATAAACAATGCATGCTCTTTTAGGAATTTAAAAGCAGGAATATCCTCTGGAATGACAAGTGGCATGGGATTCTCCTATTTTTCTAAGGCTTGTTTTAGGTCATTAATCAAGTCTTTTGGTGATTCTAGCCCGATACTTAGGCGGACTGTAGCAGGTGTGATTCCAGCTGATTTGAGCTCATTTTGACTAAGCTGGGAATGCGTGGTGGAGGCTGGGTGGATGATAAGGGATTTAGAATCACCAATATTAGCCACGATTGCAAAAATCTCTAGGGAGTTGCAGATTTTTTGTGCTGCTTCAAAACTTTGTGCTTCAAAGCTGATTAATCCGCTAGATAGGCTGTTTGTGAAGTATTTACCCAAAAGATTATGGTAGGGGTTATTGCTTAATGCTGGATAATTAACGCTTGTGACTTTGGGGTGTGATTCTAAGAATTTAGCGACTTCTAGGGCATTTGTGCTGTGTTTTTGGATTCTTAGCTCTAGGGTTTCTAGCCCTTGTAGGATAATCCACGCATTTTGTGGGGATAGGGTTGCACCAATGTTTCTTAGCCATTCTGTGATGAGACGGATGCAGAAAATCGGTAAGGGAAGTGAGGCATA
>CALVAF010000011.1 GCA_944325475.1 uncultured Helicobacter sp. | reverse complement strand
CCACGATTTTCCCTAATGATTCTTTGCTTTTAGTGGGCGACCCCACGACACTTTGGGATATTTATCATCGAATCAAAGAGGAAGTTGGGCAATTCCCAACGCCTTTTGGACGTGATGTGGTTTTGTATTTTGACTTGCTAAATCCAGAAGCTTTGGATTTTTGTTTGGAGCAGACTTTATGGCTTTTTGGTAAATTTAAAAACAAACGTCTGCATTTGTGCTTTTATAACCCCGCTTCTTTCAATGATATTGAAAAAATCAAGAATCATTTGGGGCTAAATAAAGAAAATATTTCATGGCATATTGAGTTTTATGAAACTTCGCTAAAAAACATTCTTCTAAAAGACAAAGAAAATAAGAATATTGGACTTATTTTGGTGGATAAAAAAATCTTTGAAAGCCATAAAAATTTCCTTTTTGATTTGGGGATTCCGCTTCTGAAGTTTGGCGATACGCCACTTAGCTCCCTTGATTGTAGCGCGGTTGTGATTCCTAAAAAAACTGAGGAAGCTGAAAAAATCTCATCGGTTGTTTTTGACTTTTCTACCCAAATGGGCTTAAAAATCTTGCTTTATGACTTTGACCCAGATAGAAACTACCACGAACAAGCCATTGATTATTACCGCCATATTGAAAAGGTTTTTGAAAAGAAAATCGAGATTATCAAATCTGATAGCCTCAATCCTATCATTTGGTTAAGCCGACAAAAGCAGACTTTGCAGATTCTGCCGCTTAGAAAAGAAACCTTGAAAAAATCTCTGTGGTTTTCACTTACTGAAGTAGAAAATCTAAGCACTTACCTTCCTAGTTTGCCACAGCTTTTTGTTCCGCTCTCTGTCTAAGAATCTGATATTTTCTCTCTGCTTCTTCCCAATCCTCTAGGGTATCAATGTCTTGGACTTCACTCCGTGGCAGTAAGAAGCTTTTAGAATCTTCAAAAATGTTTTTGCGATGGCACCAAGTTTTTGCCCTAGCAAAATAAAATTGCCCCGCATCATGATAAATTTTTTCTAAATCTTGAGAGCGTTTGGCAAAATGCTTGCTAAAAAGCATTTTGTTTTTGCCCCTCTCTATGCTAAAAGCCCTAAAGGGCGAGTAGTCATACTCCACAGCCGATAAAAGATAGCAAGAATCATCACGGGATAAAAATGCCTTTTGGAGATTTTTGGGGCTTAAAAGCGGTGCGGTTGCATAGAGGCAGCACACCCATTCTTCTTGCAAATTCAGTCTTTGGATACACTCGACAATCACCTCACGTGTCCCCACAAAATCACCGCTTAAATCATGAGAGCGTCTAAAGGGCAAAGCCTCTTGATTTTTTGTGAATTCTAAAATCTCTGAATCCTCACTAGAAACATAGATTTTTGAGAAGATTCCACTTGCCTTGGCGGTTTCTATACTATAAGCAAGAATGGGCTTTCCTAGGAAGTTTTTAAGGTTTTTTCTAGGGATTCGCTTACTCCCTCCACGCGCTGGAATCACGCAAACGCATTCTACTTGCATGCAACAAATTTCCTTAAAACTGCAATCACCCTTTCTTGCTCTTGCTCTCTAAGGCTTGGATACAAAGGTAGTGTGAGGGTGTTTTTGGAGTATTTCTCGGCATTTTTAAAATCACCCTTTTGAAATCCAAAACGGGCATAAAAGGGTTGTAAATGGATAGGGATATAATGCACTTGTGGGGCGATTTTGGCTTCCAGTAGCTTGATGTAGAGTTGTTTGCGTTTGATTTGAGAGTGTTTATTGAGCAAAATCACATAGAGATGAAAAGCGCTGTAATTGTGTGATTCCACAAAGGGAAGTGTAATTTCTAAATCAGCTAGCTCTTGATTATAGATTTTAGCAAGTTCATTGCGTCTTTGGATAGAGGATTCTAGCCTTTTGAGCTGTGAGATTCCAAGACTTGCATGCAAATCGCTTAAGCGGTAATTATAGCCTAGAATCTGTTGTTCATAATACCAAGGTGCAATCCCTTTTTTGTTTTCAAACTCTTGTGCTTCTTTGGTGATTCCATGACTTCTTAGGAGTTGCATTTTGCGGGCGTATTTGGGATTGTTAGTCACCGCCATTCCGCCCTCTGCAGTGGTGATGATTTTCACAGGGTGGAAGCTAAAAATTGTAATCTCGCTAAACTTACAATTCCCAATGGGATAAGCGTGGTATTTGCCCCCTAGCGCATGGGAAGCATCTTCAATCACTTTAAAGCCATATTTTTGCGAGAGCTCCCAAATCCTTTCCATGTCACAGCTTTGCCCTGCAAAATGCACTGCCACTAGCACTTTGGGTAATTTATGTTTTTTGGTTTTTTTGAGTTTTTCTTCTAGCAAATTGACATCAAGATTATAAGTTTTTTTGTTAATATCCACAAAATCCACTTTTGCCCCACTATAAATTGCGCAATTACTTGAAGCCGCAAAGCTAATGGGGGTGCTCCAAAGCCAATCCCCCTCACGCAATCCCAAAGCCAAAACCGCACAATGTAGGGCTGAAGTGGCGCTATTAACCCCCACAGCGTATTTTGCCCCTACTTTTTGAGCCACTTGGGATTCAAACTCTGCAACCTTTGGTCCTTGTGTGATGAAGGGCGATTGTAAAGTCTCTAGCACACTTTGTATGTCTTCTTGTGTAATCTCTTGCTTTCCATAAGGTATCATTTTTTCCCCTCAATTTTAATCTTTGCTAAGTAGTTTTAAAAATGCTTCTTGACTAAGCCATTTGGTATTAGAACCAGAATTGTATTCAAAGCCCCTTTTGACTAGCTTTCCTACCTCGCCTAGCGCGTTGGTGCTAAAGTCGGTGATGAAATTAAACTGAATGGTTGGGGCAATCACAAAATGATCGCTAAACTCATAAGTAATATGGCTATCATCGCTAGGACACATGGTTTCATGGATTTTTTCTCCGGGACGAATCCCAATGATTTTGTGGGGTAGATGCGGTGCAAGGGCTTGTGCGACTTCGGTGATTTTCATTGATGGAATCTTAGGGACAAAAGTCTCGCCCCCTTTCATTCTCTCAAAGTTTTTTAAAACAAAATCCACACCCTGCTGCAAGGTAATCATAAAGCGAGTCATCTCCACATCCGTAATAGGTAGCTCTTTGGCTCCTTGTGCGATGAGCTTTTGGAAAAATGGCACCACAGAGCCACGTGAGCCAATTACATTCCCATAACGCACGACTGAAAAACGTGTTTTCCTACTTCCTGCCATATTGTTTGCTGCCACAAAAAGCTTATCACTTGCTAGTTTGGTAGCCCCATAGAGATTGATTGGATTAGCAGCTTTATCTGTGGATAGAGCGATGACTTTTTCTACCCCATTTGCTAGGGCGGCGCTAATGACATTTTGTGCGCCATAGATATTGGTTTTAATGCACTCTGTGGGGTTGTATTCTGCAGCGGGGACTTGCTTTAGCGCAGCAGCATGAATGATAAAATCAATGCCATTAGTGGCTTCTTTAAGCCTTGATTCATCTCTCACATCGCCTAAAAAATACCGCATACAAGAATCATTATAGGTTTGTGTCATTTCGTATTGTTTGAGCTCATCGCGCGAGAAAATCACGATTTTTTTGGGCTTATAGCGGGATAATAAAGTCTTGGTGTATTGCTTCCCAAAGCTACCTGTCCCGCCGGTGATTAAAATATTTTTGCCATTAAACATTTTTATCCCTAATAGATTTCAAAAATTAAAATCTTTATTTTGCCATAAAACCCTTTAAGGTTTCAAAAGTCTTTTGATAAAATGATTATTTAAGTAAAAAAGGTATATAATTACCCATTTTTTTAAAAGTTTAAGGGTAAGATTATGGATATTAAATTAGTTCGCGAACACATTAATGATAAACCTCAAAAAATTACGATTAAAAAGTTAGAAGAAATGCTAGAAAATAAAAAAGCAGATATTTTTTATTGCGACAAAGAAAATTCCCATAAGGATATGATGGCATTAATGGAATATTTTGAAAAAAAAGGCAAACATGTTTATTTTAGGGAAGTTAAATATGGGTTAGATGAGGGTGATTATATGTATGAGTTTCATCTTTTGTAATCTTATAAAAGAGTGTCATTTTGAGTAAAAAACTTTATATCGAAACTTTGGGTTGTGCGATGAATGAACGTGATAGTGAGCATATCATTGCAGAACTTGAAGAGAAAGAAAACTACACACTTACGAAAGACCCAAAAGAAGCGGATTTGATTCTTATTAATACCTGCAGTGTGCGTGAAAAGCCCGAAAAAAAGCTATTTTCTGAAATTGGGCAATACGCAAAACTCAAAAAAAATGATGCAAAAATTGGGGTTTGTGGCTGCACGGCAAGTCATTTGGGTGAAGAAATCTTGAAAAAATCCAAAGCCGTGAATTTCGTGCTTGGGGCAAGAAATGTCTCTAAAATTTCGCAAATTCTGCATAAAGACCGCGTAGCGTGGGTGGATATTGATTATGATGATAGCACTTATGTGTTTAGCACCAAGCAGGATTCCACACTTAAAGGCATGATTAATATCTCTATTGGTTGTGATAAGCAATGCACCTATTGCATTGTCCCTCACACGCGGGGGAATGAAATCTCAATCCCAGCAGATTTGATTTTAAAAGAAGCGCAAAAACTCGTTGATAATGGCACCAAAGAGATTTTGCTTCTAGGGCAGAATGTGAATAACTATGGTAGGCGATTTTCTAGTGAGCACCGCAAAATCAACTTTACCCAGCTCCTCAATGAAATCTCACAGATTAATGGGTTAGAGAGGATTCGTTTCACCTCGCCACACCCTTTGCATATGGATGATGAGTTTATAGAAGAGTTTGCAAACAATCCAAAAATCTGTAAAGCTATCCATATGCCCCTGCAAAGTGGCTCAACAAGAATCTTGCAAAAGATGAAGCGGGGGTATTCTAAGGAATGGTTTTTAAACCGCGTAGCAAAAATGCGAGATTTGATTCCAGATTTAAGCATTGGGACAGATATTATCGTAGGCTTTCCAGGTGAGAGTGAGAAGGATTTTTTGGATACTTTAGAGGTGCTAGAGAAAGTGCGTTTTGATACGCTTTATAGTTTCATTTACTCCACGCGTCCGCACACCCAAGCTGCCACTTGGTTAGAAAATGGCGAGATAGAGCTCATTGAGGAAGAAATCGCCAAAAGTCGCTTGATGATTCTAAAAGATAGGCATAAGGCAATTTTAGTTGAAGATAATGCAAAACAGCTAGGCAAAACCCACTCCGTGCTTTTTGAAAGCTATGATGAGGAAAATCTGCTACTAGAGGGTAGAAGTGATAGCAATAAGCTAATTAGAGTAAGGGCAGGTAGGAATCTCATTGGTGAAATCTGCCAAGTTAAAATCGCAGAAGTCAGAAGTGCGCAGCTCATTGGGGAACTGCTATGAAGCGGCTTAAGCAAAAAATCAAGAATTTCCAAAGGCGGCTTATTTTACTTCTCTCGCCTCCTTTGATTTTTTGCTTCATTAAGATTCTTTATAAAACTTGCAAAATCCAATACCAAATTTCTCCCAAAGCTCTAGAATTAATTCAAAGCCACAAAAATTTCATCATCGCCTTTTGGCATGGGAATCTTCTTATGCAGCCCTGCCTTTTTGGGGAAATGCTAAAGGGTAGCTCACAAAAAACTTATGTCCTCATTAGCCAGCATTTTGATGGCGATATTATTAGTCGCGTTGTTAAGTTTTTTGGGATTTACTCGCTTAGAGGCTCTAGCTCTAAGGGAAGTGTTAAAGTGCTGCTTCTAGCCCTAAGAAAACTTCAAGAAAATGACTCCATTGTCATTACACCTGATGGACCAAGA
>CALVAF010000010.1 GCA_944325475.1 uncultured Helicobacter sp. | reverse complement strand
CTTAAAACAGAAAAAGAAGAAAGTTTTGCAGCACATTGAGAGGGTGTTATTAGAAGATAAATAAAGGGAAAAAGAAGAGAAAAACCTCATTAAGAGATTCACAAAACAAATTGGGGAAGCAATTCTTAGTGAAGATGAGTATGATTTTGGGAGTGTCGTAAGAGAGGCGCTAGAAAAGCTTAGTGAGCGAGATGTGAGGCGTATTGTTTATGGTTTTGATATTTCTAGCAATCCCATTTTTGTGCAGCAATTTAATATCATAATGAAAGAATGCAGACATTCTTAGGAGAGAAAAATGTTTCTACTCATTGCTTTATTTACTTTTTTAATCTTTCATATTTTGATTTACTTTTTCTTTGTGAAAAGAATCATTAAGCCCAAGATTCCGCTTTTGGTGTTGAGGTATTTTTTGATTTTTAATTATTTGGGTGTGGTGTGCTACTTTTTTGGACGTTATTATTGGAATATGCCTCAAAGCTTGTATTTTTTAGTGTCGCTCTCTATTGGAGTGGGGTTTATTTTGCTGGTGGTTACTCTGCTTTATCAGCCTTTGTCTTTGATTCCTTATTTTAGTAAAAAAGGCGAACGTTTTTACGTAATGGAGTTAATCTTTTTAGCGGAATCTTTGCTGGAGGGTATTTGGGATTTGGCTTGGTTGAGGGGGGGATGGAACCTAAGATAGAAAAAGTGAAGATTCCTTTGGAGGGGCTTAAAGCGCTCTTTAGTGCAGTGCAAGTAAGTGATTTGCATATTGGTGGATTGATTGAAGAAAATGTTGTAAGGAGGATTGTGGGAGAGGTAAATTCGCTTGGGGCTGATGTGATTTTTTTAACCGGAGATATTATTGATACAGAAGTTTCTAATGTCCCTAAGGCTATAGAAGAGTTATCCAAGCTTCAAGCGCCCCTAGGAGTATTTTTTGTAACGGGAAATCACGAGTTTTTTCATAATATTGGGGAGCTATTAGCCGTGCTTAAGAGTTATGGAATACGCGTTTTGGAAAATGAAAATGTGATATTGGTAAAAAATGGCGAGAAGTTGGTAAATTTAGCGGGGGTTTATGATTTGTTTGGACGCAAGGTTGGGGCTTTGGAGCCAGATTTAATGAGGGCTTTGGAAGGCAGGGAAGAAACTTTGCCAACGATTTTGTTGGCACACCAACCTAAATTTGCTTTGGAAGTTGATGAAGCTAAAGGGGTGGATTTGATTTTAAGCGGACACACGCATGGTGGGCAGATTTTCCCTTTTGGATTTTTAGTAATGCTTGATCAGCCTTATTTAGCAGGATTATACCAGCACAGCCCAAAGACTAAGATTTATGTGAATCGTGGTACTGGTTTTTGGGGGCCTCCGATGTGCATTTTAGCACGTGCAGAAATCACGCATTTTGAGTTTGTAGCGGAGTGAGGTTTGATGGCTTGATGAAAAATTTAGGGCAAAAAAAGTATAATTTGAAATTTAAAAAGTTTGGAAGCAAATGAAAATTATCAAAAAAATCGCGCTTTTGTTGTTGCTTGGAGCAGAATCTGCCTTGGGGTTAGAGTTTTACATTAATAGTGGGAGGGAAGATTCAAGGGATTTTGCTGTTTTGAATATTGTGGATTCAACACCTTTTGTGTGCGAAGAGAAACTCAATCGAGAATCAGAAACACAAGAAATTGTGTGTGAATTTAAATCCAATCTCATCTCACGTTTTTCAAAGACTAATACTTTATTTTTTTCTATTACACCAGAGATTAGGGAAGGATTTTTTTTTTTAAAGATTACTCCAAAGCATAAAATGAAGCTTTTTAATGTCGGGCAGGATTTGCTTTCGCCTAATCCGATTTTTCAAGAAAAGAGTGTAGAATCAAAAAAATGGCAAATTGTGGGCTATGAAGATAAAATCCCATTTTTGAGGGAGAGAACAAGTGAGGGCTTGAATTTCCCAATTTCTTTTAATGGTGAGATGGAGTATCCAAGTGTCGGGGTTTTGGACTTTGGAATGCGCCCTATGGATAATGAAGTGGGGCAGGATAAGGAATATTTTTTGAGAATACAGAATCTTTTAAAAAATAGAGATTATCAAGAAGCTTTAAGCAACATTGATGAGATGTTACAATTCTATCCAGAGACAATTTTCAAGCGTGATGTTTTGTTTATGAAATTGCAGGCATTAGATGGAGCTGGGGGTGAGGAGAATCATGAGGAAATCATATCGCTAGGTAAAGCATGGCTAAACGCCTATCCATCGGATATTCATATTCCAGAAGTTTTGCTACTTTTGGCAGAAAACTACACAAAAATGAATTTTTTTGAAGAAGCAGGATATTATTATGATAGGATTTTTAAAGAGCATAAAAATGATAGAAGTGAGCTTTTAGCAAGATTAAGTTATGGGCAGAAAGTCTTTGAGAGAGGGGATAAAAACCTTTCTTTAGAGCTTTATCAATCTGTATTGAATCAGACACAAGATTTAGAAATTGCTTCTTTGGCATCTTTGTTGCTTGGAGAGTATTATAGAAGTGCGGGAGATCAAGAGAGGGCGCAGGAGTATCTTAAAAATGTGTTAGATGCTAATCCAAGCTATTTTCCAAAGGATATTCCAAAGCATTATGAGATGTTGCAAAAATGGGCAGAACAAGGAATTTATGAAGTTCCAGCACAGGTGGCTGAAGTGATGTTTTTGTCACTTAATGATGATTCTTTACCTCTTTATCATTCTTTGCTAAAAGATATGGCGCAGTGGTATGATAAAGCTGGGAATCTTAAAAAAGCCCATGAATATTATCAACGATTGCTCCAAAGTCCTAAAGATATTGAGGAAGAGAGGGAGATTCAAACTCTAGATGATTTGCTATTGCTTAATGACAAAGAAAGCAATGCCACAAAACGTTTGGAGCATTATGATTATGTGATTGAAACCTATAAGGGTCAAGAAGAGGAGAAAGAGGCATTAAATAAAAAAGCCCAAACGCTTTATGAGATTGGAAATTACCAAGCAGTTTTTGAAATGCGGAATCTTTTAGAACAGGACAATCCTGCTGTGCTGCAATCTGTTGGCAAACTTACACAAGAATCAATGGAGCAAAAAGATTGTAAGGCTGTGGCGTATTATGGAAGCTTGTATGCAGAAAAAATTCCGCTCTCTTCCCAAGAAAAAATAGCTTTGTTTGATTGTTTGTTTGAGAATCAGCAGTTTGTGCCTGCATTAAATCTCGCAAAAGAGGAGTTATCAAGAGCAGAAGCAGCGGAGGCAAAAGGGGAATGGTTGTATCGCTTGGGTTGGATAGAATATAGTTTGCAAAATTACCCCAAAGCGATTTTAGCCTCACGTGATGGGGTTGCCATTTCCAAAAAGCCAGAGCATAAAGATGGCATTTGGGTGTTGTTTATGGCATTAGAGAAGGAAGGCAGGAGAGAGGAGGCTTTTAAGCTATTGCCGCAATTAGAAGAGGATTTAAAAGAAGATAGTAAGATGATAGAGGTTTATCGGGTTGCGCTTTTGGATTCTTTGGGGAGGAGAGATGACACGGCGATTAAAATTTATGCGAATAAATTATTAGATTTGCAAAAGAGACATCAGCGGTATGAATATTCTCCTTGGGCTGAACTAAGTTTGGTTGAAGCATTAAATCGAGAGGGAAAATTTCAAGAATCGCTGGGGGTTTTGCAAGAATTAAAAACGCAGATTATTTCTCCAACAGAGCAGATTCAGGTGCTTTATCTGCAGGGATATTTGAATGATAAGCTCAATAACAAAGCTGAGGCAATTTCATTTTATGGGCAGTGCGAAGCCATAGAAGCACAATCGCCATGGAAGAATCTCTGCATCGAGGCTAAAAGACTTTTAGAGTCAACAACAAAGGAAAATAATGAGTAATAAAAGTGTTGAAACAAATCAGGATTTTGAATCTTATCTTAAAGAGATTGAGGAATGTTTGGGGAAACTCAATGATGAAAATATCGGTTTGCATGAGAGTATGGAGATTTACAAAAAAGGAATGGAGTATCTAAGAGAGGCACAAAAAATGCTTGAAAATGCACAAATGCAATGCAATGAAATCAAAATGCAGTTTGAAAAAAAGGATCAAGAATGAAAATTGCAGCCTTGCAACTCTCATCAGAAAAATCACAAAAAGAGATTGAAAGCTATTTGCAAATCGCACATTCTCAAAAGGTGAAGCTGATTTTATTTGGGGAGTATTTTTTGGGGTCGTTTTTTAAAGATTTGGAGCAAAGCAAAAAAAGTCAGCTTGCTTCAAAAATAGAAGTCCAAAATGAGAATCTCATCGCACTTTCTTATCAATATCCTATGATTTTTGTTTCGCCTATTTTAGAGGTTGTGGGGACAAAGATTTATAAGAGTATGGCAATTATCAATAAGGGCAAAGCTCTAAAATACAGAGCGCAAAGGCTGATGCCCTATGAGCATTGGAATGAGGCGAAATTTTTTGCTAACACTTTGCCTAAAAGCATTAAAACTCCTCCAATTTTCAATGCCGGTGGATTTAAGTTCTCTGTGCTTTTTGGGTATGAGCTACATTTTGATGAATTTTGGCTGAAGTTTAAGCAAAATAATGTGGATTGTGTGTTTTTAGCAAGCGCCTCGACTTTTGATTCTTCTTTGCGTTGGAGGAATATCATCAAAATGCGAGCTTTTTTAAATAGTAGCTATATTTTAAGGGCAAATCGAATCGGGCAGTATCAAGATGTTATGACGCAAACTTTGTGGAATTTTTATGGTGATTCTTTGTTGGCAAACCCTAATGGTGAGATTGATGATTGCTTAGGAGATAGGGAGGAATTACTCATTGCCATGTTGGATAAAAAGTATCTTAAAGAAATTAGAGAATGCTGGAGATTCCGTTAAAGCTAGGATTAAAAAATTTTGGGTATAATCCAAAATTTTTTAAATTTACTTTTTGATTTTACTTTTTTGGGAGTTCCTAAATGTCTGCAAAAAATATCAACCAACAGCTTGATGAGCTATTCCAATTGAGTTCCAAATATGTCTCTTATGAGAAAATTGCACAAGTTTTGACCAAACTCCCAACAGCCGC
>CALVAF010000009.1 GCA_944325475.1 uncultured Helicobacter sp. | reverse complement strand
CTGAAGCTAAAATCTTTTTCATCTTTTTTCCTTTCTTTTGTGATTAATCTACTAGTTATGGCTAAACTAGAATTTTAACAAATAGTAGATAATGTAATTATCCGAAGATTTACCTTACATTTACCTTGCATTTACCTTAAAAATTAAATTAAAAAATTTCCTCTTAAAAACATAGGCTTTAAGATTAAAAAATCTCCCTAAATGCCATAGGGGCTTTTAGAGATAAAGAATTATGAAAATTTTTGAGCTAAAAAAGGAATAAAAGTTTAAAAAGCAAACGATAAAACCGCAGAAAACTATTTAGATTGCAATAGCCCAAAAGAGCTATTGTCTTTAAAGAATATCAGCACTCAACACGACATCAACCAAAGGCCAAGAAATCCCACCATGTCCGGGTGCCACATCACTTAATGCCTTTAAAGCCTTAGAAGCATTTTTAAAAGCACCCAAATCAAGCTGCCCTTTGGCTACAAATTGATGATTTTCTATGCTATAGCTTAAAGGAATGATGGTGCTTTGTTTGCCAATAGTAATTTTGGCTGTAATCACCCCTTTATCATCGCCTACAACTACATTTTCAAACAACACTTCAATGTTTGAATTACCTAGGAAAGTCGGGAAAAATACTTTAATGATATTCTCTGTAATAATATCATTTCCATCGCCCATAAAAGCAGAGCTAGGCTTAATGACCGCTTTGGCTTTTTTCAAATAACTCTCTAAATCTTTAGTGTCTTTAGAAAAAGTATAACTCACCTCTGTAAATTCCCCTTTAGTTCCTATCATTTGGTCAGTCTTATAGCCCTCAAACTCAAGCTTTAAACTTTCTTCTTTAAAGCTAAAAGCATTCAAAGCAGAAACCAACACCAAAGAACTTGCTAAACCAAGAACAATTTTTTTCATTTTCAATCCTTTAAAATTTTATTAATGGGGAGTAATTATAACATAATTAATCATAAAATAACTTTTATTAATAAACTTTATCTAAATCCCAACACCCCAAAAAGAATTGGCATTCTTAAAGAGAGATTTTTAATCCTAAAGCCTATGTTTTTAAGAGGAAATTTTTTAATTGAATTTTAAGTTAAATCTTTTGTATAGCTACATTTCAGCTTTTTAAAATTCTAGTTTAGCTGTAAATATTTGTAGATTAACTACAGAAAGGAGAAAAGATGAAAAAGATTTTAGCTTCAGCCCTTGTGGCATTAGCTTTAGCTTCAACAACAGCTAATGCATATATGCCACCACCTCCATGCTCTAAGTATAACGGAATAGGCACTGTGATAATTGGGTGTATATTTTCACTGGGAATTGCTTGCCCAAAACTTGTAAAAGACTTTAATAATAAAAAAGAACAAGTAAATTGCGAAGCCTACTAACTATATAAAAATAAGTGCCACTTAAGGTGGCACAAAAATACTTCCAAATATACAAAATCTTAGAATCAGAGTGATATCTTATAAAAATCTTTTTAGTTATAATTATGAAATTTTTTTGAAGGCTTTAAGTGAGAAAAAAGTTTTGATTTATGGTTTTGGTTGGACGGGGAAAGCAGCCTTAGATGTGTTGGCACCATTAATCACAACAATATCAAATAAATTTTAATGCCTCCATATCTTTTTTAGCAATCTTTGCACATACCTTGCTATCCTTTCATTTCCTCTAACATTTGGGTGAATCCAATCCAAAAACAAGGTTTCTTTAGAATCTCTTATGGCATCATTACCATCATAGATTACAAAATCTTTCTGCATTGCTTTAAATTTTTCTAGCATTTTTCTTTCCTGCTTTGTTTGATTGTAGGCTATATTTTTGAAATTTTCCCAAGTTTTTTCATAATCCATTCTCTCTTGCTTAGTCCAATAATTTTTGCAAGCCAACAGAGGGCTTATAATAGGGCAAAATACCCCTCCATTATGGATAACCATACAATAAAACTGCCACAAACGCACTCTCATTGCCTCCAAAATATCATTATCTTCTAGAATCTTTTGATAATTTCCACTTTTTAATAACTGGTGTTTTAGGGGGAGTGTGCTTTGACACTTTTCTTTAAACTCTTGCTCATAAAATCCACTATAAAAAATGGCATGATTCTTTAAAAGCAATTCACACCCAACATTACCTGCAAAAAGATCTACTCCCCCAAAAAATGTTATCACAACTTCAGGTTTAATGGCATAAAACAAATTAGCATAGAGCAAAAATTGTTGATACAAAGTAAAACCGGAAAATCCACAATTTAAAACCATTATTTTTTCATCATCAACCTTCAACTTTTCTTGTATCTTAAAAACTAAAGTATCTTGTTCCTTCTCCACATAATCCTCTTGCACAGTGCTTGGTCCAAACACCGCCACCACTTTCACATTTTTATCTCTTTGTTTTAATGCTTGAAAATCAATTTCTTTTCTGAAGAAAAAATTCTTATCTGAAAAATTTAAATTAATAGGCAATGGCATACCAAAATAATTTATGGCATTTGCATTTCTCAAGCCAAATCTAAATATTTTTGCAAAAACATTTAAATTGGGGTATTTTTTATCCACTTCTAAGCGATATTCCATGTCTTTTTGGATGGTTTTCTTTTTTGCTATCAAATAGCTTTTTTTAATCTCTTCAAAATCAAATTTACCACTTAGTAATGCTGCTATAAATTCATTAGAACTTCTATATTTTTGCCAAATAATCTTTAAAAACTTTTTATTATATCCATCTAAAATAATGGGGCAAATTAGCCTTTTATCAATAATTGCCCCCCCCCCCGCACATCTTTAATGGATAATAATTTATTTTTAATCGCTTCAGAAATTTCTAACTTCCCACTTACAGCCACCAAATAAGCATCAAATCTTTTGGGATTGTCTTGTAATTCTTCCTGCAGACTTTCATAAGTCATAAAATACTCATTCTCTATCTCACCACTATCATCAATAATTTTACATTCAAAGCCCATATCTTCGCACAATTCTAAAGCTGCTTTCCCCGTCCAACCAAAACCATAAATCAAAACATTTTTTCTCACTTAAAGCCTTCAAAAAAATTTCATAATTATAACTAAAAAGATTTTTATAAGATATTTC
>CALVAF010000008.1 GCA_944325475.1 uncultured Helicobacter sp. | reverse complement strand
CAAGAATCAAGAATCAAGAATCAAGAATCAAGAATCAAGAATCAAGAATCAAGAATCAAGAATCAAGAATCAAGAATCAAGAATCAAGAATCAAGAATCAAGAATCGCCGCGGCGCGGATTTTTATTTATCCAAAAGGTAAAATTGGTTTAGACATTGCTTATCTTTTGGAGTTTATGGGTTATAATCAAATAGTCTTCATTGATGATTCACAACCACAAACTAGTTTAGAGACTTTGCATAAGAGCATTGGGAGCAAAGACTTAGTTCTAGTGGCTTCAAGAAAAAATTATCTCTCTCTTGCTACTTCACTCAAGCATTATCAGATTCCTTATTTAAATGGTATGGAATTTATCGCACAAAAACTCGATGAATACTTTTTAAACACATTGGGATTTATGAGGAATAACACAGTGGGGTTTATTGTGTCAGGTCCTAGTGGGAGTAAGCATCGTGGAAGGGTGGAGGGGATTTTAAAAGAAAAGGGGGTTAATGTTGTCTTTTTGTGTTTGAGTGCAGAAGAAATGTCAAGGGCAAAAGATAGGATTGGGGATAGTGTTGCCTTTGTTTTAAATGAAGGGGATATTCTTAGCCGCATTACTTTTTGTGGTGTTGTTTTTACAGAATGCTATGAAAAATTTCATTCTAGTGTCACAACATGCTATGTTAGTCATACTTTTGCAACCCCTAATCAGAGTTTGGCTGATGATAATAGAAAAAACCTTATGCCCCTACGATTGCTTTTGGAAAATAATGATTATATTTTTGCTTCTTGCAAGCAAACTTTTGAGACTTGGAAGAAAATTTGTGATTATATTTATTTAGAACATGGGGAAGTGGAATCGATGATAGATTTTTCTTTATTTTATAAAGTTTTACCATTGGGCGCTCCTACTTTAGATAGATATTATAGTGGTCTTGAAGAAATCTATCATGGATTATTGGATAACCCATTAGATAAAAATTTATTTTTAGTCTGCTTGAATACCAATTATTCTGACACTCATGCGACTTTAGAATTGGTTGAAGAAATTTTAAGTAGAGGTGCTAGGGTGATTTATCGTCCGCATATTATGCAGGTGCATTCTAATATTCATGGGGCGGTTAGGGATAGATTTAAAAACCATTGGAATTTTGTTTTTGATGAGAGTGTGAAAATCTCTTTAGAAGTGGTGCGACAACGTCCTATTTTGGTTACTGATATGAGTTCTTTAGCCTTCACTTTCCCTATTGCTACCTTACAGCCTTGCATTTTGTATCACAAATCCCAAATTGGAATAGAAATGTTTTTGGAGCCTAAGTTGCAGCATATTGCCCAAAATGCAAAAGAAGTGATTCAAATCGCAGAGGCGATTCAAAAAAATCCCATTAGTTTTGCAGATACGATTTTGAAATATTTAAAAGAAGAGGTTTATAATTTTGGAAAGGCGTCTTTTGAAATTGCTAATTTTGTTTTGAAAATCTTGAGTGTTAAATAGAATTTAATCCTTTTTGGAATACAATAATATATTTTTATTTGTCGGGTAAATTGGTGAAGATTTTAGTTATTAAACTGGGTTATTCTGAAACACTTGATGCAGAAATGGGTAAAGTAGTAAGTCTTGGAGATGTTGTGCGCTGCACCGTTGTCTTAGAGGCTTTAAAGCAAAAATATCTTAACTCACGTATTACTTGGCTAGTTGCTCCTGAAGCGTTTCCTTTGGTGGTGGATAATCCTTATTTGGATAGAGTGCTTGTGTGGGACGAATTTACTTCATTTGCTTTAATGCGAGAGCAGTTTGATATGGTGGTGAATTTAGAAAAGATTCATGGGGTGTGTGCTTTAGCAGATATGATTCAAGCTTGGGAAAAAGTTGGGTTTAGGTTTGATGTGGTGAGTGGGAATTATAGCGCTTATGAACGCAGTGTGGGTGCTACTAATTACATACAAGACAAAGCAAGTGGGAAAAAGAGTCATGAAATTTGGCAAAAAGTTATTGTAGAAATGGTGGGCTGTGAATGGAGGGAGCAGGAATATTCTTTGGGTTACCAACCAAAACCAAAGGAAAAATATCAGATTGGTTTGAATTATCAAGTGGGTAGCAAGTGGCCCACAAAAGCCATGAAAAAGGAAAAATGGGAGGAGTTGGCAGATTTGCTTAGAGAGAATCAAATCAGCTTTTCATGGCAGCAAGGCATGAATAATTTGTATGATTATATGGATTGGATTGCTGGGTGTGATGTTTTGGTGACACATGATAGCTTGGGAGTGCATTTGGCATTGGCTCTTAAAAAGGGTGTTGTTGCGCTATTTGGGGCTACAAGCGGGGAAGAGATTTATTATTATGGGCGAGGAGTTTCGGTGTATCCTAAAGCTGTGGGTTTGAGTGGGTATGAATGTATCCCTTGTTACCAATCAAGATGTGATAGAGAGATTCACTGCATGGATTTTATCGAATTGAGAGAAATTTTAGGTCATATTAAAAGATTTTTATGAAGATAGGGAAATAAAGATGTTTTTTAGCATTTCAATCACGACTTATAATAGGGCTAATTTGTTAAAAAGATGTTTGGATTCTATAAAAAAGCAGTCTTTTTTTGATTATGAAGTTTTAATTCTTGATGATTGCTCTAGTGATAATACTGCCCAAATCGTTCAAGAATATCTAGTGGATTGGCGCTATAAGTATATTAGAATGCAAAAAAATTTAGGATTTGGGGATAAGGTTGTTAAACATGCTCAAGATAATGGTTATTATTTGGGGGAATGGGTGCTGCTTTTATCAGATGATGAGTTTTTGTATGATGAAAATCATTTAGAAAAGGTTTATTTACATATTAGAAATAACCCGCAAGTGAATTTTATTAGTGTTGATGCGGGTTATGATTATGGAGGAATTGTTATTTTTGATAAAAATAGCAAGGTAGCCTTACCGACAACCTTTTTGTATCAAGAATTAGATGAAAATCAAAAAAAGATATTACAAGGAAAAATTAAGGTCATTTATCAAAAGGATTTTTTAATGCAGCAAAATCCTTTTGATAATGTTGCTGATAATTATCGGGCAGACATTACAGCAGAAGTGGATTATCTGAAATTGTATAAAAATGCAAGGATGGGCTATGTGAGTGGTGTTGCCCATATTTTTGGAATTACTCCAAATGCAAGAGGAAAGTATTTGGATTTTTACAATTGGATAGTTTCTACTGGAATGTGCTGCATTGGCATAAATTCTCCCCAACCTTTTTATCAAGCCTTAAGGGAATATTATGGGGATACTTCTATGTGTCTTAATGCTTTTTTTGATTGGGGTGGAGAGGAGTTGGCAAAAGTTTTATCTTATTTCTGTGGTGATGAGAATTATCCTGTGTTTTTAAGAAGGTTTGCACAAATTTACAAAGATAAATTCCAAAATCAGTTGTTTTGGCATTATAAAGATTTTAATTGTGAATTAATGTCTCAAGAAGAACGAGAGAGCGCCATAGAAAATTCAAGAAATGTTGTGATTTATGGAGAGAATAGTTGGAGGGGGCAATTAGAAAATTTTTTGAAGCAAAAGGGCAAGTGTGTTTTGTTTGTCGCGGATGATTATAAGGAAAACTATAAAACATGCCAAGATATTATTAAAGAAAAAGAGAAGATTGATTTGGTGTTTCTTTCAAGTGGTTCCCCTAAGATTATTCATCAGATGATGCAAAAGCTGCAATGGAAGGAGAATGGTATTCCAGTTGCGACTTTAATCTTAAGAGATGAGAATTGGGAGTATAAGGCATAGTTATGATTACATTTTCTTTTGGTAGGAATTGGAAAAGATTTATAGAGTATGTTGCCAACGAAGAGATTTTAAAGACTGCTAGGAATTCTTTAAAAAAATATTTGGGTGAATTTGATTTTTCTGATAAGGTGTTTTTGGATATTGGTTGTGGGAGTGGATTATTTTCGGTTGCAGCTTTGGAGCTAGGGTGTAAAAGGGTTATTAGTTTAGATGTTGATGTTGATTCAATAAAAGCCACTAAAATGGCAGGGGAGAAATTTAAACCCAAAAATAGAGAAAATTGGCAAGTTTTTGAGGGGAGTATTTTGGATTTGTCATTGGCTAATAGGCTCAAAGAGGAGTTAAAAGATGAAAATGTGATTTTGTATAGCTGGGGTGTTTTGCACCATACTGGGAATCTCAAAATGGCTATGCAAAATGCAATGGAGATTTTAGGAGTTTCTGGTGTAGGGGGGGGGGGATAAATATGCCTATATTGCTCTTTATAACAAAACAGAGGCGAGTTCTTGGTGGCTAGCTAGGAAGCAGTATTATAACCAAACCAATCCTTTGATGAAATTGATTATGGTCTGTTTTTATACGGCTTTTTTGACATTTGAAGATATTAGAAAAGGACGCGGATTAAATATGTATGATAAGGGTCGTGGTATGTATAAAATCACTGATGTCATGGATTGGTTAGGAGGATTGCCTTATGAGCCTATTTGTAATGATGAAGTGATAGAGATTTGGCGTAAAAATGGGTTTGAATGCCTTAAAAATACCCCAACAATGTATTATAAGCCTATTTACCCAAAGGATAAGCTTTATAGGTTGTTTGTGTATTTGAAGGTTGTAGGGCTTGGCTGTAATGAGTTTTTGTTTAAAAAAAGTAATAATATCAAATAAGGAGAAGAATATGAAATATTACATTTATCCAAATGGCGGGAATGCGAAGTATATTGCCAATGCAATTAGTATTTTAGATGGTGGGGGGGGGGGGGAAATATTTCCTTTATTGATGATAATTCCCAAACCAATTCTTTAGAAGTCATGCTTCCTAAGATTAAAGATGAGCTGTGTAATGAGGAAGCTAAGATTTTTTTAAGCTCCAAAAAATACATGCACCAATGCCTTTGTAAATTGAAAGAAGGAGGGGTCGAGGTTGCTTATAATGGAATAAAGCATTTGGGAGAAAGATTAAACCAAATGTTTAAGGAAAAATATAAGAATCAAAAAATATGCGGTATCTTTTGTGATACGGGGGGTAATCCACTGCATAAGTATTTGGGCGATATTAGAAAGATTTTGGAAAACAATGGCATTAAGCCTATTTATTTTTTATATTATGAAAGTGAGTATTATAAAGAGTTTTTGGAGTATCATACAAAAAATAATGATGAGATTGTGATGGCAAATTATGAATTTCTTAGTCAATTTGATTTCGTTCCTTTTGTGATTACTCATTGTAATGTGTTGCATTTTCACCCCAATGTTGTGACTTTAAGAATCCATGCTAGTCTTGATGAGGTTTCTAATTATGTTTGGTTGGTGGATTATTATCAAGATAGGGGGGTGGAGAGAGCGCATACAATCGCAAATTACCTAAGCACCTATTTGAATATTCATTCGCAAAGTCATTATGAATATTTCTTAAAAAATCAGCGACTTTGTGGAGTGGATTCTAATCCTGCTCCAAGGTTTTTAAAAGGTGGATACCCAAGTATTGATAAAGAAGTTGCAGAATCTCAAAAGATTGATTTTTCTGTGAAAAGAGACACAGTGGTCTTTATCTCTGCTATGGTGAATTTCTATTATGAAGAATATTATTCAGAAATTTTAGAAGTGGTTTTAAAAGAAGGGTATCGTGTGATTTTTAAGTCTAATCCTAGCCATATTAGCTTCCAGCAAAGAGAAGATGATTTTGCTTTAAAATTTAAAAAATACCCTAATTTTATTTATCAGGGCAATGAAGAGCCAAGATTAAGTGTGGAGAATAAAAGCAGGAGTATTACGATGATTGAAGGGGCTTCTTCTTTGATGTATTCTTATCCAGTCACTGCAAAAAGACCAGCGATTCTTCTTTATCCCACAAAAGACACTATACCAAAAGATTTATTGGAGGAAGATAGTTTTTATAATCCTAGTTTGCATATTCGATTATTTAAAGAAGAGGCTAAGGAATCTATTAAAAATTATTTAAAAAGATTGTCTGATGATTTGGAGTATCAAAGGCAGTGGAAAGAAAAAATAGAAGACTATTGTCAGAATAATTTGTATCATTTTGGCAGCGCTTCAAAGTCTATTGCGGATTTTATTTTAGAGTGGTATCAAGCCCATAATATTTTAAAGGAGTAAAATGCATTATTATATTTATCCAAATGGAGGGAATGCAAAATATATCGCTTGGATTATTGATTTTATGAATGGTGTAGAGTGGCGGGGGGGGGGGGGGATATGGATACTTATTCTTTTGTAGATGATAGTTTTAAAGAACAAAGTTTAGAGAGTTTATCCCCTCTTATAAAGCAAGAGATTTTAGCTGGAGGGGCAAAGCTTTTATTATCCTCCCCTAAAAATTATGATAAATTGTTAGATAATTGTCTTTTATATGGTATTGATGACATTTATGATGGGGTTAAGATTTGTGCTGATTGGCTAAATGCCTATTATAAAGAAAATTTTGATTGTTCCAAAATGATTGCGGTGCAATTAAGTGGCTTTGGTTCCTACCAAAAACATTTAGGGAGTATTTGCAAAAGATTGCAAGAGGGTGGTTTGCAAATTGTTTATATTATCTCTTTGGGTCATTATTGGTTTGAGGAGATAAAAAGGGATTTTGAGAAAAGGGGTGAAAAGTATGTGTGTGCGGATTGTGAAGTATTGGAGAATTTAAATTTTTTCCCTTTTGTTATTGAACAGACTAATATTATTAAATTCCATACTGGGGTTTATAATCTAAAAATGGTAACTAGCATGGAGCAAATTTCTAATAGGGTTTGTTCTTCTAAAGAATTATTGGAGGTTTTGAATATTTCTTTTTTATTGGCTTCTTATGTTAATATCCATTCTCAAAGCGCTTATGAAGAGGTGTTTAAGCTACAAAGTTTCAATGGTTTGCTGCCATCGCCACAACCGCGTTTGATACAGGGGGGATATCCAAGTATTGAAAAAGAGGTGGAAGAGTTTGAAAGCCTTGTGGATTATAGTGTGAAAAGAGATACGGTAATTTTTATATCCACTTTTTTGAATTTTGAACAACCACAAAAATTATCAAGATATATTTTAAAAGCTTTGGAATGTGGGTTTAGGGTGATTTTTAAATCTTGCCCACCATTAGAGCAAACCCACAAACAAAGAGAAGATGAGTTTGCTAAAAATTTTGAGACCTATTCTAATTTTATTTATTGGACCAATGAAACCCCAAGACTTTCTAATGAGGAGTTACAAAGAAGTATTACAGCCATTGAAATCTATTCTTCGATGATGTATTCTTATCCTGTTATTACAAAGAGACCAGCTATATTGCTTTACCCTCATACTAAAGAGATTCCTCAAGAGGTTTTGGAAAATGATTGTTTTTATAGAGAAAATTTGCATCTACGCATTTTTGAAGAAGAGGAATCTATTTTTGTAGAAATGCTTAGGAAGTTATCTGAAGATTTGGATTATCAAAAGGAATGGGAAAGAAAGATTTTGGATTATTGTTATAAGGATTTGTATCATTTTAAAAATGCAAGCTCTTATCTTTCAAATTGGATTTTAAAATGGTATGAAAAGCGAAAATGGTTGAAAAATAGTTTATAATTCTATATTTAAGGAGTTATTATGTAGATATTTGTTTTAAATTTTTGTAGGACAAGAGTTGATAGCGTGAT
>CALVAF010000007.1 GCA_944325475.1 uncultured Helicobacter sp. | reverse complement strand
GGTGGCTTTTCTCTCGTTTTCCTCCTCGTCCATATCCACTTCATCTTGGACACTTAAATCAAAGAGAATAACGCCTTCTTCCTCCTCCTCATCATAGTTTTGAAACTCGCGATTATCAAGCAAATCCATTTTGTGTTGGTTTTGCTTTTTGGCAGCAAGTAGTGGTTTTTCTTTTTTCTTTTTTTTATCTTTTTTGGCAAAATTCTCATCGTCTAAATTCCCTAGCAAATCTTGCAGAGTTTTTGTGGGTTCTTTTTGCCTTTCTTTTAAGAGAGATTCTTCTTGAACCTCATTTTTGGGATTGTTTTTTTTGATGATACGCAAACCGGTGCGTTTGATTGATGGATTATCCTGTGAGGCTGCTATTTTTGGCTGTTTGGATTCTTCTGTTGAAGTTTCTTGGGGTGATTCTTGGGTTTCTTTTGTGGGGGCTTCTTTAGATGTTTGGATTTCTTTAACTTCTTTAGTTTTTTTCTCTTTAGCCTCTTCTTTTGGGGCTTTAGTGCTAGTTTTGGTTGTTTTTTTGGTATTTGATTCTTTAGTTTCTTTAGCTGTCTTTTTGGTATTTGCTTCTTCTTTTTTGGGTTTGGATTGGGCTTTTTGAGCTTTTTCTTTTGATTCTATGCTTTTGCCTGATAGGACATAGTTGTATAATTCTTCGGCTTGCTCTGTTGTCACAGCACTGGAAGCGGTTTTGGCTTCAAAGCCTAATTCTTGTGCTTTTTGAAGAATCTCTTTGCTGGTTTTTCCGATTTCTTTAGCGATTTGACTGATGCGGATTTTCTCCATTATATAAAAATCTCCTTTAATGATTCGTGTAAAATTTCTTTGTATCTTTTATCGATTTTGCAAACTTTAGCGATGCAATTAACGAGTTTTGGGGAGCTTTGGCAATGTTTGCAAACATAAAAGCTTCTCCCTTGCCCATCAAAATAGCTAAGTTTTAAATCTTTGTATTGTAAGCGGATAAGTTGTTTTTGTGCAAATCTTTCCCTACAAACCACACACATTCTAATTGGATTAGACATAAAACCTCTATTATAGCAAACTAGAACTTAAATTCATCATCAAAAACCACCCCAAAGTTATCAAATTTTAAGGAGAGAACTTTGAATTTTGAAAATTTATTGGTAAGCACTTTTTGCAAGTTCTGTGTGTCGTCTTTAAAACAGAGGTTAAAAAAAGTCGAGCCACTACCTGATAGCGTACTCATCAATGCCCCATGATTAAGAGCAGTTTTTTGCACTTCAAAGAGGATTGGGATTTGCTTCATTCTGAAAAATTGGTGGAATCTATCCATGCTCGCTTCTCTTAATAACTCCCATTTTTCTTCAAAAAAAGCACTGGCTAGAAGTGTGGAGTGAGAGAGGTTAAAAATCGCATCTTTTTGGGAATATTTTTGTGGGAGGGTTTTGCGTGAGAGGTGTGTGGATATGGATTGATTAGGCACGACAATGACGGCTTGAATGCTACTTGGTAGAGTTTTTTTGATAAAACGCACTTGATTGTGAGAGAGCATACAAGCATTAAATCCTCCTACACAAGCTGGTGTGATATTATCAGGGTGGGATTCATAATGCAGGGCAAGGTCTAGAATCTTTTGCTTATCTAGGGGCATTTGAGCGACTTTAAAAGCTGCACTAATTGCCCCTACAATCACTGCAGAGCTACTACCTAGCCCTCTTGAAATGGGAATGGAGTTTTCAAAGGTAAATTTAAAAGGCAGTGTTTTGTCAATGAGTTTTTTTAGCTGTTCATTGAAGATTCTTACAAAAACATTATCAATCCTTAATCTTGGATTCTTAGAGCCTTCGCCGTGGATTTGGATAGAGGTAAATTTAGAAGGCTTGAGGCTAAAGTAATTATAAAGATCTAAAGCTAATCCCAAGCTATCAAATCCCGGTCCTAGATTAGCGCTAGTAGCAGGGACACGTAACAACATAAAGCCCCCTTTAATCTAAATTGGCAAATTTGAGGGTAAATTCCACTTCACCCTTGCCAATGCGTAATTCTTTAGCAATTGAATCCACACTCCAGCCATCTTTATACATTGAAACAATACGCCCTTCATCAATATTAGTTGGATTGCTTGGTGTGTAGGCAAATTCTTTAATTCTCTCTTCTAAAACAACCATTTTATTTTCTGTTTTTTCTTGATACTCTCTCCATTCCTCTTGGAGTGCTTGGATATCGGATTTGAGAGGGGAGATTTGTGTAAAAAGATTAGAATCAAGGACATTTTTCATCTCTAGGCGTGTTTCTTGGTAAATTTGCTGTTTGAGGGTTTGTTGGAATTTTTCTAACTGATTTTCTGAATCTTTAAGCTTTTTTTGGAGACGATAGACTTCTTTGTTGAGCTCTTCAATTGAGGTTTCATAGCGATTAGCACGTTTGGTGCTTTCCCTTTCTTTGAAATAAAGATAAAATAAAAAAAGAATAAAAATAACAGCAATTCCAACAACAATCCATAGCATAGCATTTTGATTATTTAGCATTGCTAAACTCCTTTGTTTGATTTGATAGAGCGGATAAGCGCCCTTTCTTTGGAAGCGACATAGCTATCCCATTCGTTTTCATCGCGTGCGTGAATCTTTTCTACCAAAGCTAAATGAGTGTGAAAAATAAAATAAATAGGAATGATTCGAGTGGGGAAAGTTGGCAGCTCTACCCTACCATAATACAATGTGTTTTCTTGCAATGTGGAATCTCTAAGCGCAAAGCAACTATGTCCGATGGTTGTAATGAGCCCCTCATAAGCTAGGGGAGTGTAGATTTTGGTGTCGCCTTGTATTTTGTGTTCGAGTAATTCCAACTTGCGGTAAATCTCAACAAGTAGCTCTAAGACAATTGTGTTTTCACTATCAAGATTGCCTTTTTTAGCGCGCATTAGACGCAACCATTCGCCTATGGGGTCTTCATCACTTTGAGTGAGTTTGTTAAATTCCAGCGCAAATTCTTCAGCATTGCTATGAGCGGTGTCATAGCGGATTTTTAGCGCAGTGTCAATGAGACGGCTTTTTTGTAAATTTTCCATTTTAACCCCTTTTACTCCCTAAAAATCAAATCCAAAACACAGAATCCAAAAAATATGATTCCAAGGTAGCCATTGACAACAAAAAAGGCTTTGGGGATATTTTGGAAATTTTTTGAAACCAAAAATTGTTCGTAGCTTAATGCTATAATTGCCACTAAAAGCCCAATCCACATAAAGATTCCACGATTAGAATCAATAAGATACAAAGCCCAAAAGATGAGTGTTAAAAGATGAAAAATCCGTGAAATCCAAAGTGTGTTTTGCACTCCAAAAACGCTTGGCACAGAATACAATCCTTCTGCTTTGTCATGTTGGATATCTTGTAAGGAATAAAGCAAATCAAACCCTGCTACCCAAAACAAAACACCACAGCAAAGCCACACGCTCCACAGCGGAATCTCCCCGCTCACTGCTGCAACTCCTGCAATAGGAGCTAATCCCAGTGAAAGCCCCAACACCAAATGTGCTGCTGAAGTGAATCGTTTCATTAAAGAATAGCTTGCCAAAATAGCAAGAATGGGTATTGAGAGATAAAAGCATAGAGGGTTGATAAGCCACCCCATAAACACAAAAACAGCGGCATTAATCGCGATAAAAACAAGCATAGCAGAGGGCGAGATTCTACCATCGACACTTGGGCGATTGCGTGTGCGTGGATTGGTGCTATCAAATTTCCTATCAGCATAGCGGTTAAATGCCATGGCAAAATTTCTTGCACTAATGCTTGCAATTATGCCAAAGGCAAGGAGTTTCCATCCAAACCACCCTTGTGCGGCAGTAAGCATCGCAATAAAAATAAAAGGCAGTGAAAAAATACTATGCTGAAACATGACAAGTTCGCTAAAATCCTTTATTTTTTGTAGCACTATTTGACTCCTAAAGAAATGATTTTTTTGAAGCCATCGCTAATAGATAAATCTGATATTTTGATGTTGTCTTTATGGATTTTTAAAATAAAGCCTGAAGTGGGGTTTGGGGTGGTGGGGATAAAAACCCAATAATGTTCGCCTTCTTCTTTAGTAATAAAGCCTATAAATTGCATATTTCCGACATTCACATAAGCCACGCCAAGATAGCCTTCTTGATTTTTGCCAGAAAAGATATTTAAGACTTCTTTGATTCCAGAATAAATGCTTTTAACCACTGGAATCTTGGCAATAATTATTTCGGTTATGCGAATGAGTAGGAATTCCTTATTTTTATCCACCAAATGCCCGATGTAATAGAGTAAGGCAAGAGTGATGGCAAAGATTAAAAATGTGATGAAAAGATTTGCATTGGTGATTCCAAAGATAGAATAAAAAATCGCCGCACAAAACTCATACACAAAAGAAAAAATCCAAAATAGCAATAAAAATGGCAGAATCGCAAAAATCCCCTTGCTAATTTTTGCAACTAATTCCTTCACAATCTTCCTTTTTTTTGAGGAGGTAAAATAATCTAGGAATTTTAGCCGATTTTACAAAAAAAACCAAATATAGAGTTTTTGGAGTTTGTTAATCTTTTTAGAATCATTTTTTGTTGCGTCATTGTTGAAATAAGGAATTAGAGGAAGCAATCTATGATTTGAGTAACAAAAAGCAATAATGGAGTTATCAAATCAAAAATTAAATATAGGGGGTAAGGAAGGTTTAATGTGTGAGTGTGGGTTGGTTGCTAATACAACAGATACATGCTTTTAAATTGATAGATTGCTACGAATCTTATGACTTCTTGGAATGACAAAATAACTTAGGAATGAAAAAAGAAATGGGATTTAAAGCATAAGGGTGCTATACTTCACAAATTTTTTGACAATTTTTTTGGAGTCATTACAAGTTTATGGATAACATTATTACCTTTGGTGTGATTTCGCTGTTGATTGTCATAGCACCCTTTTTTAGCACACTTACAAGACTGCCTTTGGTGGTTATAGAGATTTTGCTTGGGGCGTTGGCGTTTTATTTTGGATTTTTTAAGCATTTTGATTCTTTAGAATTTATGGCACACATTGGCTTTTTGTTTTTGATGTTTTTGTGTGGGTTAGAGGTGGATTTAAAGACTTTTAGCAATCTTGGAATTCAGTTTTTAAAGTCTGCAAGTGCGTATTTTTTTATGCTTTATGGCATAGCGCTTTTGTATGTGTTTTATAATGGGCTATCAGTATTTTATATTGCAGCCTTACCGGTTATGAGTTTAGGCATGATTATGGCGCTTTTACGAGAATATCCTAAAAACACGCAATGGCTGCAAATGGCGTTAAATGTTGGGATTTTGGGTGAGCTTATTAGTATTGTAGTGTTGGTGCTTTTAAATGGTGTGTATTCGTATGGAATCACTTTAAAGCTCTATGAAACGCTTTTTGTGCTTTTTGCTTTTTTAGGCGTGATTGTGGGGATTTTTAAGGTGGCAAACATTTTGTTTTGGTGGTTTCCAACGCTGAAATTTTATGTGATTCCACAAGAATCAAGCAAGAATCAAGACATTCGCTTTAGCGTAATGTTGTTTTTAACCATGATTGGAATCGCACAAATCTTGGACTTAGAGCGGGTGCTTGGGGCGTTTTTGGCAGGCATGATTTTAGCGACTTATTTCCATCATCAAAAGGGCTTGGCAGAAAAGCTTAATGAAATTGGCTTTGGTTTTTTTGTGCCTTTGTTTTTTGTGTATGTTGGCTCAACTTTGGATTTGAATCTCATTTTTCAAAAACCACATTTGTTTTCAGAAGTGTTTGTGATTATCTCAACTATGGTGCTTTTAAGGGTGATTGGGGCATTTGTGGTGTATCGCAAATATTTTTCAAGTTATAGGGAAGTGCTACTTTTTGCCTTTAGCCATTCGATGCCGCTTACCTTTTTAGTCGCCACAGCACAGCTTGGGAAGCAGTTTGGGGCTATTGGCACCGAGGAATATTATGCCTTTATCATCGCAGCGCTACTAGAGGGGATTTTGCTAACAATTTGCATTAAGTTTATTAGCCATTATAAGACAAAAGATTTTACTGGAGTGACTTAGAAAATCTCATAAAGCGAGTTAGCTTTTTGCATCCATTTTGAAAGTTCGTCCCATTTTTCATTTTGGATAAGAGAGATGGCAAAATCAAGCTCTTTTTGAAAAAAGTCAAGGGATTTTAGTAATTCTTTTTGATTTTGCTTGGCGATGTCACTCCACATTTTAGGGGAGCTTTTGGCGATTCTTACCATGCTTTTAAACCCTCCACCAGCAAGGCTTAGAATGTCTTTTGGGTTTTGTTGGGCTAGGACGGTGTTGGCAATGGCGTAGCTGATAATGTGGGGCAAATGACTAATAAAAGCAGCATGATTATCGTGGGATTTGGAATCCATTTTGATAATATTCATTTTTAGGGAGACAAAAATTTCTTTTGCCATTGTAGCTTGAAATTCCCCGCTTTGTTCCAAGTCGGTTAAAACTACGATATGGTGGGGTAGCAATTCTCTAAAAGCTGCCTTTGGACCGAAGTTTTCTGTCCCACTCATAGGGTGGGCGCACACGAAGTTTTTGCGGATTTCTTTGGGGATATTTTGGGAGATGAGGTATTTGGTACTACCTAAATCGATAATGGTTGTGTGATGGGCAATTCCGATGAGTTTGGGTAAAATCTCTAAAATCGCCTCCACAGGCGTAGCAAGAAAAATCACATCACAAAGCTTGATTTCCTCTAACTCCACGCCCTCATCAATAAGCCCTAATGAGAGTGCTTGTTGCAGATGAATCTCATTGTTATCAAGCCCTACAATCCTTTTAAACATTCCATTTTCTTTTAAAGCTAACCCCAAAGAGCCGCCGATTAATCCTAATCCGATGATTCCTGCTTGCATTTTTCCACGCTTTTTAGTAAATTTTTGTCAAATTATATAGCTTCTTTGCTTTAGTTTTGTTAGCTTTAAAGTCAAAAAAGATATAATCCCAAAAATTTTTATAATTACAAGGTGTAAAAAAACAATGACATTCTTCCCAAAGACATTATCCTTTGCAGTGGCAGCCTTTGCCTTATCAACTACCTTATCGGCTAATTTGCAAGCAGCAGAATTACCAATCATTAAAGAGATTCGTTATGAAGGGTTAAACTATATTTCTCCTTTAATTGCTAATGAGATTGCACAAATTAAAATCAATGCAGTAATGGATATTGAGGGCATTAATAAAAGTATTATGAGATTTTATGAGCAGGGGTATTTTAAAGACATTTGGGTGACAGAAGAAACCGGAATCTTGACCTATCATTTTGTTGAAAAGCCTGTGATTGCAAGTTTGGTTGTAAGTGGTTATGGTGCTGGGAAAGAGCAGTCTGTCATCAACCAAGAAATCGGGCTTAAAAAGGGTGATGTTTATGATGAGATTAAAATTGCTAACACCCGCAAAAGAATCATTTCTTTATTGGAAACACAAGGTTTTTATGACACCGTTGTGGAAGTCAAAACTGAAGAAATCTCACAAAATGCGCTCAAAGTTACCTTAGAGATTAATAAGGGCGAAGAGATTATTATCAGAAAGGCTAATTATTATGGTAGAGAGGAGTTAAAAGTCTCACGTCTTGAATCTGTAACGGCAAATAAAGAACGTGATTTTTTAGGTTGGATGTGGGGATTTAATAGTGGTAAATTACAGATTAATGAAATCGAAAATGACGCACTTAGAATTCGCGATTTGTATATGCAAAAGGGCTTTTTGGACGCACAAGTGAATACGCCTTTTTTGCGGACAGATTTCACAACCTATAATGCCGAGCTGGATTTTTATATCAAAGAGGGACAACTTTATAAGGTTTCTGAAGTGGATATTGTCTTAGAAGAAGATGTGATTGGGATAGAGGAGCTTTATGATGTGGTGCGTTTAAAGGAGGGGAAAGATTTTAATATTAGCACAATGCGTAGAGATGTCGAGGAGCTCAAATACAAAATTGGCGATTTGGGCTATGCCTTTGCGCGCGTAACACCAGATTTGGATAAGAATCAAGACGACGCAGAAGTGCGAGTGATTTATTATATCCAACCGGGCAAAAAGGTAAAGGTGCGTGATGTCTTGATTTCTGGGAATTCTAAGACACTTGATAGGGTGATTCGCAGAAATGTGCTACTAGCCCCTGGGGACCAATATGAAATGAGTAAGATTCAACGTTCTAAAAATGCGATTATGAGAACGGGTGGCTTTGATAGTGTGGAGATTGAAGAAAAACGTATCGATGAGGAAAATATCGATTTGCTTGTGAATATCAAAGAGGGAAAGACGGGGGAATTTACCTTTGGTGTGGGGTATGGAAGCTATGATGGATTAATGGGGAGTGCATCTATCAAAGATAGAAATATCTTTGGGACAGGCTTAACAGCGGGGCTTTATTTTGATAAAAGTGAGATTTCAACTTCTTATCGGCTTAATCTCTATAACCCTGCGGTTTTAGATAGCGATTATAGCCTCTCAACTGATATTTACCAAACTGATTATGTGAATTATGATTATCGTGAAATCACGCAAGGCTTTAGCTTAGTAGGCGGGCGCAAAATCACCGACGCATTTGAGGTGAATATGGGCTACACTTACCAAAAATCTGAGCTTTCAGAGTTTGATAACCCTTTTTATAGCCGCTATTATATGGGAGAATATGTCAAATCTTCTGTAATTCCGGGCTTATATTTTGATAATACCGATTCTTACTTTTTCCCCAAAAATGGCTGGAAAATTAGTGCTTCTTTGGAATATGCTGGAATTGGTGGTGATGCGGAGTTTTGGAAGTATTTTGGGAGTTTGCATTATTTTAAATCCTTAGAAGACTGGACGGATTTGGATTTGGTGTTTCGATTCCGCTCTAAGTTTGGATATATTGCAAATAATGGCTATGTGCCTATTAATGAGCGATTCTACTTAGGGGGTGTGAATTCCTTAAGAGGTTTTCAAACTAATTCTGTAACGCCACGTGATAGTTATGGTGTGAGGATTGGTGGGAATCAAACACTTTATGGCTCGGTGGAGTTAAGCTATGGGCTTTTTGAGACAGTGCAAATGCGAGTGAGTGCGTTTTATGATTATGGTATGCTAGGTGAGGATAAACTCACGCAGATTCAACGTAGTTCTGTGGGAGTGGCGTTAGAGTGGATTTCACCCATTGGGGCAATTACTTTTATTATCCCCAAAGCATTAGATGCTAAAAGGGGCGATGACACTTCTTCTTTTGAATTTACTATGGGACAGAGATTTTAAGATGACAATGCAAGAGAAACTAGATAGAGCGGTGGTTAGGGTTAAGATTCCGCGAGTGAGTAGGGAAGAGATTTTGGATTTAATGCAAAATGCGTCTTTAAAGGAGCTTGGGGAACGGGCTTTTAAGATTAAGCAGACTTTGCACCCAGATAATCTCACGACTTTTGTGGTAGATAGGAATATCAATTACACAAATATTTGTTGGGTGGATTGCAAGTTTTGTGCGTTTAAACGCCGAATCAATGAGAGTGAGACTTATATTTTAAGCTTTGAAGAAATCGATAAAAAAATCGAGGAATTGTTAGCCATTGGTGGTACACAGATTCTCTTTCAAGGCGGAGTGCATCCAAGCTTGAAAATAGAATGGTATGAGGATTTGGTGTCGCATATTTCCCAAAAATATCCGCAAATCACGGTGCATGGGTTTTCAGCTATTGAGATTAATTACATTGCTAAAATCTCTAAAATTTCCATTAGCGAGGTGTTACAAAGGCTTCAAAAATGCGGGCTTGCATCAATTCCGGGAGCAGGAGCGGAGATACTAAGCGATAGGGTGCGTGATGTGATAGCGCCTAAGAAGCTCGATAGCGATGAGTGGATAGAGGTGCATAGAGAAGCCCATAAAATCGGTATAAGAAGCACGGCTACAATGATGTTTGGGAGTGTTGAGAATGATTTAGATATTATTGAGCATTGGGAGAGAATCCGCAATCTCCAAGATGAAACAAATGGCTTTAGAGCATTTATTTTGTGGAGTTTTCAGCCTGCTTTCACACCTCTACAAAAGGAGTTTCCCAATTTGCATAAAGCTTCATCAAACCGCTATTTGAGGCTTTTGGCTTGCAGTCGAATCTTTTTGGATAATTTTCAAAATATCCAAAGCAGCTGGGTGACGCAAGGCTCTTATATCGGGCAGCTTGCCTTACTTTTTGGGGCAAATGATTTGGGTAGCACGATGATGGAGGAAAATGTCGTGTCAGCAGCAGGTGCTAGAAACTCGATGAATCAAGCCGAAATGGTTTCTTTAATTAAGGATATTGGGGAGATTCCAGCTAAACGCAACACGGCGTATGATATCTTGGAGACTTTTTAAGTAATGAAACAAATCTTAGCGATTTTTTTAAGTTTATTATTGGTAAAAGGATTTTTAATGGCAGTAGAATTAAAAAAAATGGAAGTTAAGGGCGTGGAGATTCCAGTTTTATATGAAAAAAATTCCCAACTTCCTTTGTTTTTTGTTCAGATTGTTTTTAAGGGTGCAGGTGGGATTAGCAACCAAAAAAACTATGGATTATCCGATGTAACCAGCTCGCTTTTAAATGAAGGCACACAAAAGCTTGGGGTTACTAGATTCTCACAAAAGCTAGAGGAGAAGGCATTATCTTTAAGTGTGGGGAGTGGGCTAGAGACAATGAGTTTTACGCTTAGTGGAATGAGTAAGGAGCAAGAGAGTGGATTAAAATACTTAAAAGATTTGATGGAAAATCCAAATTTCACGCAAAAGACTTTGGATAAGGTTAAGGAAAATTCACTCATTGGAATTTTAGAAAAAGAAAATGACTTTGACTATCAGGCTAATCGTGCTTTAAATGAGATGCTGTTTCAAGGAAGTCCATTAGAACACCCTCTAAGTGGGACAAAAGAGACTTTAGCACAAATAACTTTAGAAGAAGTGGAGAGTTTTTATCATAAGTTTGTGAATCTCAAATCGGCTATCGTGATTGTGGGGGGCGATGTGGATTATACCAAAATGATGCAGAGTTTAAAAAAACTCTTGCAGATTTTACCAGTGGGTGATTCTGTGGAAATCACGCCCATTGTGGCAAGTGGCAAGTCTCAAATTAAGCGACAAATTAAGGAGACTAAACAGGCTTATATTTATTTTGGTGCGCCATTAAAGGTGGAGAATCTCCAAAAAGAAAGTGCATTAATTAAAGTCGCTTCCTTTGTGCTTGGAGGTAGTGGCTTTGGGAGTCGTATGATGGAAGAAGTGCGTGTGAAGCGAGGCTTGGCGTATTCAGCTGTGATGCGGCTAGAAGCGGGAAAGATTTCTTCTTATGCAAAAGGTTATTTGCAGACGAGCTTAAAAAATGAAAAAGAGGCACAAAATCTCGTGCAAGAAGTGGTTAATGAGTTTGTTGCAAAAGGGATTAGCGAGGAAGAACTTAAAGAAGCAAAGCAGTATTTTTTAGGCAGTGAACCTTTAAGGAATGAAACGATTTTTCAAAGGCTTGGAACTGCATTTGGCAACTACCATAAAGGACTTCCTTTGGATTTTAATACACAGGTTTTAGAAGCGATTGAAAACCTCACTTTAAAAGAAGTCAATGACTATATCAAATCCCATAAGGAGATTACAGAGCTGACTTTTAGCGTGGTGAGTGCAGATTGAATCTGCCCACACTGCTCCCCCAAAATATCCAAAAGTTAGGAATCAAAACCCTTTTTGATTTGGTTTTGAAATTCACCCCAAAAGGCTACACAAACACCCTTTTATCCCATGAGTTAATCCCAAACACACAGGTGGTTTTGGAAGTGGAGATTCTAAGGTATTCTAGTTTTAAAAATACAAAAGTGCTGTGCTATGCACCATTATTAAAAAAAGAAATCGAGCTTGTTATTTTCCATGCCAAAGCTTATCATCGAGCGATTTTTAGGGTTGGGGAGAAGCTTATTGTGAGCGGGAAGGTGCAGATTCAAGGTGGATTTATCAGTGTGATTCAACCCAAGGTTGTGAAACAAACAGGAAAGATTTTGCCTAATTTTCAAGTTAGAGGTGCTAAGGATTTGCTACTGAAGGATTTTGTGGCAACTTTGGATTTGCCATTTTTCTCTCAAAGCTATTCTAATGTGCCTTTAGAGATTTTAGAATCACTGCTTTTGATTTTTCAGCCCAATTTGGAATTTTTTATGGAATATAGCCGCAATCATGGCTTTTTTGGGAGGAGTTTGGAGGCGTTAAAGTTTGTTGAGATTTATGAGTATATGCGAAAGCTTAGAAGTAAAAAGGTTGAATTTCCTAGCATTTGCCCGCTTCAAGGGGATTTTAGGGCATGGCAGAAGAGTCTTCCTTTTAAGCTTACTAAAGGGCAGGAAGGGGCAATTTTAGAAATTTCTAGCGCTCTTAACTCCAGTAAGTCTGCAAGGCGTGTGATTGTGGGTGATGTGGGCTGTGGTAAAACAATGGTGATTTTTGCTAGTGTGCTTATGGCATACCCCAAAAGAAGTGCGTTAATGGTGCCAACTTCGATTCTAGCCAAACAAATTTATAATGAAAGTCAAAAATATTTACCCCAACACATGAGTGTGGCATTATGGACGCAAAAGTCTAAAATAGGGGATTTGGAACAGAGTGATTTTGTGATAGGGACTCATGCGTTGCTGTATCAAAAAATGCAAAATTTTGCTTTAGTAATGGTTGATGAGCAGCATCGATTTGGGACAGCACAGAGGAATACTTTGGAGCGAATGTTTGAGGAAAACCAAAAAAGACCGCATATTTTGCAATTCTCTGCTACGCCAATTCCTAGGACTTTAGCAATGATTGAATCAGAATTTTTGGATTTTAGTTTTATTCGTGATTTGCCTTTTGCTAAAGACATTACTTCAAAAGTGATTTCTAAAGCTGATTTTAAGGAGCTTATCGCTCATATCCAAAGAGAGATTTCCCTAAAACACCAAATTTTAATTATCTATCCTTTAGTAGAAGAGAGTGAAAAAATGGATTATCTGTCTTTGAGGGAGGGCGAGGAGTTTTGGAGGCGGTATTTTAATGGGGTTTATGTAACACATGGCAAGGATAAAGCAAAAGAGGAGGTGCTAGAGGAGTTTAGAGATAAGGGCAATATTTTGCTTGCCACAACGGTGGTGGAGGTGGGAATCTCCTTGCCAAATCTCTCTAGTATTGTGATTGTTGGGGCGGAGCGATTGGGGTTAGCAACACTGCATCAGCTACGTGGGCGAGTGAGTAGGAATGGACTAAAGGGATATTGTTTTTTGTATTCCAATCAAGGCAAAAATGAGCGTTTGAAGCGGTTTTGTCAGATTCAAAGTGGGTTTGAAATTGCGCAAATGGATTTGGAATATCGCAATAGTGGGGATTTGCTAAGTGGTGAGCAACAAAGTGGAAAGCAGTTTGAATGGGTTAATCTAGGTAGTGATGAAAAGGTAGTTGCAATGGCTAAAAAAGCATTAAAAGAAGTGTCAAATGAAGGGAATTAGACAGAAATTAACCTCTGTCTTTTAAACCCAATTTTTCAATCAAAGTCGCATAACGTTTGAAATCTTTTCTTTTAAGATAGCTAAGCAATCGCTTTCTATGAGAGACAATTTTTCGCAAACCTAAGCGACTAGAATGGTCTTTTTGATTTGCTTTTAAATGCTGCGTTAGAGTTTTGATTCTATCGCTTAAAAGTGCCACTTGCACTTCAACAGATCCTGTATCCTGTGGATTTCTAGCAAAAGCAGAAGTAATTTCTCTTTTTTTCGCCGAATCTTGAGCCATAATAGACCTCCTGATTGGTATTAAAATACAAAGGTGGAATTTTAGCATAACTTTTTTGAAAAAAGCTAATTTTTCTTAAAAATTAATTGATTTTATTGGGTAAAAACGATTAAAATTACAAACTTATTTTTCTAAGTTTGGAGTGGAATGGCACAAGCAGGACAAAAAGCTTCTTTTTTTAGCAAAATTTCGCCTTTTTTATCGCAACTAACGGGTTCTAAAGACTTAACGGTTGTTTTTTTCATTGTTGCTATTTTGACTATCATCATCGTCCCACTTCCTAGCGGACTTTTGGATTTTTTCCTTGCCATTTCCATTGCCTTATCGGCATTAATTATTTTAATTTCTCTTTATGTCAAAAAACCTACGGATTTTTCGGCTTTTCCAACATTGCTTTTGATTGTCACGCTTTTTAGGCTTTCATTAAATATTGCTACAACAAGAATGATTTTAAGTAATGGGCATTTGGGACCTGAAGCAGTAAGTGATATTATCACAGCATTTGGGCAGTTTGTCGTGGGCGGAAATTATGTGATTGGAATCATTTTATTTGTGATTTTAGTCATTATTAATTTCATGGTGGTTACAAATGGTTCTACAAGGGTTTCAGAGGTCAAGGCGAGATTCACACTTGATGCGATGCCGGGGAAACAAATGGCGATTGATGCGGATTTAAATACCGGATTAATTGGTCAAGAAGAGGCGAAGGCAAGACGTGATGAGTTAGCCGCTGAAGCAGATTTTTATGGTTCTATGGATGGTGCGAATAAATTTGTCAAAGGCGATGCGATTGCTGGAATCATCATCACGCTTATTAATATCATTGGTGGATTTTTAATCGGGGTGTTCCAAAAAGATATGAGCGTGGCAGATGCGGCTTCTACCTTTACAATTCTTACTATTGGTGATGGGCTAGTCTCGCAACTTCCAGCATTAATCGTTTCAACAGCGACAGGTATTATTGTTACGCGTTTTAGCAAAGAAGGAGAGAATTTCGCCTCTGGTATCATTGACCAGCTCATTAATGAATCCAAAACTTTAATGATTGTGGGTTGTATTTTGCTGATGTTTGCCCTTGTGCCCGGGCTTCCTACGCTTTCTTTGGGGTTTGTTGGATTATTGTTTTTGTCTTTAGCCCTGCTTTTAAACAAGCAAAAGGAAGGGGAAGTGTGGAAATACCTTGAATCTCTCTTCCAAAAAGTGCGTAAAAAAGAGGCAGAAGACAAGTCTGCCACTCTCCCTCAAAGACCAGCTCAGAAAGCAGGGCAAACCCCGCAAAATGCACAGCAAGTAGCTCCAAAACCCCAGCCCCAAGAGAGTGAAGAAGAGCGTAAAAAGCGAGAGGAAGCCGAGATTGATAAGGCTTTGAAAGTTAAGATTTTGCGTGTGGGGCTTGGCTATCAGCTTATCAAGTTTGCCGACCCCACTCAAGGTGGGGAGCTTGTCAATAAGATTAGGGCGATTCGTAAGACTATGGCAACAGAATATGGAATCTTAGTCCCTATGGTGCATTTAAGAGATGATTTGAATCTCGCCCCTGATGAATACCAGATTTTACTCAAAGAAATTGAGATTGGTAAGGGTAAGATTATGGTGGATAAATACCTAGCCATTGCTTCAAGTGGATTTGTGGGGGAGCTGCCTGATGGGATTCCTACAAAAGAG
>CALVAF010000006.1 GCA_944325475.1 uncultured Helicobacter sp. | reverse complement strand
ATCTCCAAATCATGATAAGCCAAAGCCCCACCACTACCCAAATACGCATTTTTTTCTAATGCCATCAAACGTTTTTGTGCCTCTTGCGTGATTTTATGAGAATCCTCAATTAAAAAATAGCAAAATCCCTCCTTGCTCCCTCGCCCCACACGTCCTCTTAGCTGGTGCAAATCTGCAATCCCAAAACAATCGCTTCTATCCACCAAAATCGTATTGGAATTAGGGAGATGGATTCCTGATTCCACAATCGAAGTGCAAAGCAGAAGATTAAATGCACCCTTTGCAAAATCCATAATAATATTTTCTGAATCTTGAGCTGGAATTTGCGAATGCAAAATCGCAATTTTAAGATGAGGCAAAATACTTAGAATATCCTCTTTTTTTTGTTTGATTGAAGCAATATTATTATGGATATAAAACACCTGCCCACCACGTCTTAACTCCCTTAAAATTACCTCTTTTAGCAAGGAATCACTATAAGTTTTAACAAAAGTTCTTATGGGTAATCTCTGACTTGGTGGCTCTTTTAGCTCACTTAAGCCCTTAATGTGCGAGAGTGCCATATTAAGAGTTCTAGGAATGGGCGTTGCAGACATAGAGAGTAAATGAATATTTTGCGCAATTTCTTTAATCTTCTCTTTTTGTTTCACACCAAATTTATGTTCCTCATCAACCACAATTAAAGCAAGGTTTTTAAACTTCACATTCAAAAGCACATGCGTGCCAACCACCACATCTAAGCTACCCTTCTCTAGCCCCTCTAAAATCGCTCTTTTTTCCTTAGCGCTGACATATCTATCTAGTTTCACAACTTTGATTCCAAAGGCTTCAAAACGCGATTTTATTGTCAAAAAATGCTGGTAAGTAAGCAAAGTCGTTGGTGCAATGATTGCAGATTGATACCCACTTAAAAAACAAGCTAGCATTGCATTCATCGCCACTTCTGTTTTTCCAAACCCCACATCGCCACTTAAGAGCCTATCCATTACCTTGCCGCTTGAGAGATCTTTGAAAATCTCTTTGATAGCTTGAATCTGATCTTGCGTATAGACAAACCCGCTTTGACTTTGGAAAATCGCAATTTCTTCTTTGTTTGTATCAATAATCATTCCATCAACAAGCTCCCTTTTAGCAGCAAGGGCAATGATTCCATGAGCAATAACAAAGAGTTTTTCTTTCACTTTTTCTTTAAGTTTGGCAAAGGAGCCTTTACCAAGCTTATCTAAAATCGGAATCCCACCATCTGCAATATAACGATCAATTCTATCTAGATTCTCCACAGGCAAAAGCAGCTTATCCTCGCCCAGATATTTTAACTCGATAAAATCCCGCATTGCCCCAAAAATATTGGCTTGCACGATTCCGCTAAAAATCGCCACACCATAATCAATATGCACGACATAATCGCCCACTTTTAACTCATCAATCAAAATTTTATTAGGGCGCTTTTTAGCCTGTTTTTGATGTGTATTTAGCGAGAGGATTAGTTCCTCTTTGCCCAAAATCCAAATTCCATAATCCCTACCTAGCACAAATTCATAATCTCTATGCTCACTTGGAGTAATTCCTACTTGTCTAAGCAAGGCTTCTGTTTTGGCTATAAGCGTGATTTTTTTGTTTTTGTGAAATTCCAAAAAGGTTGGGATATTCCTAAAGGCACATTCAAAATCCTGATAATCCACACTCACTTCTAAGCTAGAATGCTCTAAAATGCCTTGTAGCAATTCTTCTTTTTGCTCTTTAAACCCCAAAATTTCTTTAAGCAAATCCTCTAAATTTGGGGCTTTGATATAGGGATATTCTTGCAGTAGATTCTGCGAATCTTCTAAAAACCAAAGCCCATAAGAGGCGATGGGATTCCCAATTTGCAAAGAATCTTGCAGAGAGGATTCTTTGATTTTATCAAGCAATTTCTCATAAGCCACAAAATCAAGATTAAAAAAAGCTGGTAAAACCTCGATTTTCTCTAACTCATCTTGGATACAAAGCTGGGTTTGCACATCAAAAAACCGCAAACTCTCAATCTCATCATCAAAAAGAGAAATGCGGAGAGGATTTTCAAAATTTAGCAAGAAAATATCAATAATATCGCCTCTAACTGAAACCTCGCCTCTAACCTCCACAAGCTCGACAAACTCATATCCAAAGCATAATAGCTTCTCTTGAAAATCCTTTAAATCCAACTTCTCCCCAAATCCCAATGTGAAACCCTGCAATAATTCCAACTTTGGCATAGGGTTTAGTAGAGTTTGCAAAGGGGCAAAAAGAATCTTTTGGGATTTGGATTCATAAAAATCTTTCAGTGTTGTAAAAATCTCGCTAAGCTCCTCTTGGTAGCTACGCAAATCCTCACCAAAAACTGCCCTAAAATCCTCTAAAACAAAAGAGCTAAAACCCAAAAAACTCGCAACATCTGCCATTTTTTGTGCGTCATTTTTGTCTTTTGCAAGCACAACTAAGCCTCTAGGATAAGCCCTAGTAAAACTCTCTCTTTGGGCTTTTAAAAACTCATAAACACTACTTTGAATCAACTACACTCTCGACTTTTTTAAAAGTGTCATTGTGGGATTTGTTTTTTTCAAAAGCGCTTTTAAATTCATTATTTTTGTGCGTGATACTATGCCCGACAAATTCCCCTGATTTCTCGATGATAAGCTCTTTTGCTTTGACTTCTCCATCAATTCTACCTTGCGGGAGAATCTCAACAATGCTACACTCACAATCCCCCATTAGCTTACCACTCACGACTAAATGTTCAGCATTAATACTGCCATTAACATTACCACTTTTGCCAATAACAATATTATTCTTAGCAATAACATTGCCCTCTAAATTGCCATCAATATGCAAATTACATTCGCTAATAATATCGCCCTTTATTTTTGTTCCTTGTGCAATAATACTGGTGTTTCCCGAATTTCCGATAGTTTGTTTATCATGGTTAGCAAAGATTGCCATTTTATGTTTTTCTCCTTTTCAAAAATTTGCGTGTAATCCCGCATCGTCCATTCTATAAATAGCTTGGGATCCAAATCTCTCCCCAAATAACGAATTTCATAATGCAAATGCGGACCCGTGCTTCTCCCAGTATTTCCAGAATAGGCAATGAGCTGCCCTCGCCTTACAAAATCACCCCTTTTTACGACAATTTTACTTAGATGTGCATAAAAAGTCTTAAAGCCAAAAGAATGTTCTAATTTTACCATAATTCCATAGCCACCATTATAACCTGTATCTGTGAAATCTGCCACCCCATCAGCAGGAGCATAAATAGGTGTCCCAATAGGCACTCCAAAATCAATGCCCGTATGAGAATGGGAGCGTCTAAGAATTGGGTGCAATCGCGTCCCCCAAGCTGCTGTAATGCGGTATTCTCCTCTAATGGGCGAACCATTTGGAATGAGTTGCATTACAAATGCTTTTTGCGCCCCTGTAATGCTTGCCAAATCCACTCTCTCTATCAAACTTAAATCCTTTTGACTAGTTTGCCCCCCTAGCCCAACAATCCCTTCTAAATCCTCAATCTTATCAGAAACCTTAACTAGCTCCTCAGTTTTTTCCTCAATTAATGCCTGTAATTGCTCATTTTTCTCATTAATTTTCAAAAATTCCTGTTGCATTAAATCCCGTTTGTTTTCAATCTGTTTGACTTCCTTTAAAAGTAATTGAATCGAAATTGCGCTAAAAAAGAAAATCGCCACAATAAACAAAAAAACATACCAAATAATCTGCTTAACATATTGATGAATGTTATACTGCTTAGAGCCATTAATATCTGTGATAGTCACCACGAAGCGATTCTTCATTGCCATAGCGATTTTCTCTTTAAAAATTCAGCAACCACGCTAAAAGACCCACACACAAGATATTTTTCATTCTCATTAATACCACCAAAATCCATAAACTCTAAATCCAATTCCCTTAAAAATTCCTCTAACTGCCCCTTTGGAATCCTACGCGGACTTAAAATCTCAATAATCTCCACACGTTTAATCAGAGGCTTCAAAATCCTTAAAATTTCTTTAGGATTTTTATCCAAATAA
>CALVAF010000005.1 GCA_944325475.1 uncultured Helicobacter sp. | reverse complement strand
AAAAACCCCCGGTAATGGCGACTTTCACAATAGGCAACTTCGCTTTGATGCAAGTTTGGGATACCAAAATGAACTAAGCCCCACAGCAAACCTAATCGCTAAAATCTTTTATCACTATAACAAAATTGATTATTTAGACAATATTACCTATGTGACAAATTATAGCGGCTTCCCAATCGCCCAAGCAGAGCAAAGTGGCTCGTTTTTTGATGACCAAAAAGTCGGACTAGATATCAAATATGACCAAAAACACAACAATGGGCTACTAATTTTGGGTGCGCAATCTACTTACAATATGAGCAAACGCACAATGGATAACTATATCTCAGCAGACAATCCAACAGCCGCATTTTTGCAAGGATATCGCTATGATTTATACATTCCATTTGAAGGCGATAAATGGAGTAATTCCCTCTATGCACTAGAAAAATACGATTTTACCGATAGATTCTCACTTATGGGCGGAATCCGCTACGAATACGACAAATACGATATCAATGTAAGCCATAATACAATCAAACACGCCCTTATAACTCCAATGGGAGAAACGGATATAGGTTCAGGACAAATTGTCCAAGGCTCTTTAAATGATGATTCTCATAACTTTGCCTTTGAAATTAATCCAAACTACAAATACTCAACTTATGGCAATATCTATGCCAAATACGAAAGAGGTTTTATCTCTCCATCACCCAATTCCCTTTTGCAACGACAAGGCACAAGCTATTATTCTACTAACTTAAAAGATGAAACCTACAATACTTTTGAAATTGGTATCAGGGATTTTTGGTTTGACACTCTTTTGCTATCGCTCACAGGATATTACACTTTTACAAACAATGAATTTTACACTATTGGCACCGCACATTCCCCACTTGGCGTAGATTATGGCAACTATGATAGGACAGAAAGAGCAGGCTTGGAACTTTTCTTGGAGCAGTATTTTTGGGACAATGCCCTAACTTTTACTGAAAGCTTTTCTTATGTCAATGCAAAAATTAAAAAGCAAGATGGGCGCAGTATCAGCTCAAGAATCCCTTATGTCAGCCAATACAAAGCCACTCTAGGAGTGAATTACAATTTCCAAAACCGCTATACTTTGTGGCTTAATAACGCCTTCTATGGCAACCAAGTCGACACCGCACAAAACAAAATCTCTTCTTACTCGCTAACAGACATTGGAATCAATGCAAAATACGAAGATTTCCTTGTGAGCGCGGGAGTGAAAAACCTCTTTGATAGATTTTATTATAGCTACTATAACCGCGATTCTAGCGATGTTATCACAGGCTATGGCTACCTCATCGGACAAGGCAGAACCTTCTTCCTCTCGGCAAAATATTCTTTTTAGCCACTTAAGTAGAATCTCTACTTGCTTTGGCAGCGGGATTCTACTAAACCCCTTATGCCTCCAAACATTAATCTTTGCTAGATATCTTTATTTGGGCTAAGGTGCTTTGGTGGATTACAAAAAGTATAAAAACAAAAAAATCGCACTTAGATAAGGGCAAAAACTAGAATCATAAATTAAAGCTACCAACCCTTAATAAAAAGAATCGTTGTATTTAGAAAATCAACAAGGGAAGTTAGAGTGATTATAAAATAGTTTAAAATCCTAGATTTATAGAGTTTTGGGCTAAAATCTTAAAGCAGCTTTGAATTGAAGACTTTAGCTACTTTTAGACACTTTTATATCTAGTTTCCTCCAAGCTTGTAATGCCATTTTCCCCACATATTTTGCACTTAGGATTCCGCTTAATAGCGATTTTGCGAAACTCCATATCCCGCACATCGCAAGTTAAAAATTCATCAAAAAGTGGTTTACCAACGCCCGTGATGATTTTTATCGCTTCATTGGCTTCAATACAACCAAAAAGCCCAGCCACAGCACCCAAAATCCCGACACTTGCGCTCGTTAGCACTTCTCCTTTTGGGGGAGAATCAAACAAACACGCATAACATGCGCTCTCTTTAGGCTTCACACTCATTGCCTGCCCGCAAAAATGCAAGGCACTTGCCCGAACTAAAATCTTGCCCCCAAGCACACACGCATCATTAATCAAAAACTTCGATACAAAGGCATCTGTGGCTTCCACCACAAGATCATAATCTTGAATGATTCCCAAAACATTCTCCTTACTTAACCTTTCCTTAAAAGTTTTAATTTTGATGAGAGGATTGAGCGATTCTAGCTTCTCTTTTGCTGATTGCGCTTTGTTTTTGTTTAAATCCTGTGTGGTGTGTAGAATTTGCCTTTGAAGATTGCTCAAATCTAGGCTATCGCCATCACAGATTCCAATCTCACCAACCCCAGCAGCTGCCAAATAAAACAAAACCGACGACCCAAGCCCACCAGCACCCACTACAAGCACTTTAGCTTCCTTTAGCTTTTGCTGCCCTATCTTGCCAATTCCACTTAATAAAATATTACGATTGTATCTCTCTAACTCTTCTTTGTTAAACTGCATTGTAAATCCTTTAAAATCCATAAACCCAAGTCTGCTAAACCAATATGATAACATTCCTCAAAAAAAACCAATCTCATCACCCACATCATTATATCAAAATAACTCGCAAACACATCAATCTCAAAAATACCCAACCTGTCATTGAAGCGACGAGCTTGCTCTATCTTCACTCCATATTGTTTTATTAACCACCTCTCTATTGCCAATTTGATAGGGATTTACGCTTCTTGATTTGGCAAACCAAATAATCCCTTTTGTAATTCTCATAGTTTAGCCCATAACCCACGCTAAGTTGGCTAATTGCCCCCATAATAACTTTTAAGAGACACTTCCATATATAACAACCCTTTATGCGAAAAATTAATTCTCAAAAAAGGAATGCCCCTATGTGGAATCATTTTTCCATTTAAGTTTTTGAAGTCATTTTCATCAAGCTAGGGGTGAGGGCTGCTCTTTTTTAATCCACCACCAAAGGCTTAGATTTCTGCTAAATTTAGAATTGCTTGTGGAATCATTCACAATCAGCGCTACTTACGCACAATATCAATCCCAAAATTTGCTTTACCATAAAATTCCTTT
>CALVAF010000004.1 GCA_944325475.1 uncultured Helicobacter sp. | reverse complement strand
AGATGATTTGGAGTATTGAAGGGCTAGAGAATGCGGAGATTGTGCGTTATGGCTATGCGATTGAATATGATTATATCAATCCAACTGAACTTAAGCACACTTTGGAGACTAAAAAAATCAAGAATCTTTATTGTGCAGGGCAGATTAATGGCACCACAGGCTATGAGGAAGCTGCAGCACAAGGGATTTTTGCAGGGATTAATGCCAGCCTTAGCGCACAAGGCAAAGAGGAAATCACACTAAAGCGTAATGAAGCATATATTGGCGTGATGATTGATGATTTGGTAACCAAAGGCACCAAGGAGCCTTATAGAATGTTTAGCTCAAGAGCAGAATATCGGTTGCTTTTGCGTGAGGGGAATGCGATTTTTAGGCTTGGGGAATTGGCTTATAAACTTGGTTTAATGCCAGAGGAGGAATACCAAAGCCTACTGCAAGATAAAAGGGATATTCAAAAAGGGCTAGAGTGGCTTAACACTACACCTATCACGCCTACAAATGAGATTCTAGCCTTTTTAGATTCCATTGGCGAGGAAAAAATCAGTGATAAAACAATTTGGCAAACGATTGTGGCGCGCAGAAGCTTTGATTTGCATAAGCTTTTAAAAATTGGCGAAGTGATAGAGACGCCTTTTTTAGGGTTTTCACATAGGGCTTTGGAGGAAATTTTAGTTGAGGCAAAATATGCAAACTATATCCAAAAGCAACAAAACCTTATTGATAATATGGATAAAATGTTGGGTATTAAGATTCCAGAGGATTTTAGCTTTGATGGCATTCCGGGGCTGAGTTTGGAAGTGATTGAAAAGCTTAAAAAATTCACTCCTAAAAGCCTTTTTGAAGCCAGTGAGATTAGTGGAGTAACGCCTGCTAGTTTGGAGGTATTGCAGCTTTATATCCACCTCCACCATAAGAAAAATACTAGAATCAACAAAGAGGAATAACTAAACTTTATTTTAGAGGGATTGCGTTAGAATCTCATCTTAAAATTATTCTTTAGGTGTAACTTATGAAAACCACAACAAAAAGCTTTTTTCACTCGGTTTTGGTGGCTATGGTATTGTCTTTTATCCTATCTCCTGCAATTTTAGCTAAAGAAGCTAAAAAAGAAGAATCGCGTTTGGATTCTTATAACAAACTTCGAAAAGTCATTGGGACGGTGGAGAAATATTATGTCGACGAGCTGACTTTGGAGCAGATTGTCGATAAGGCAATTGATGGCTTATTATCCAACCTTGATGCACACTCATCGTATTTAAATGAAAAGAAATTTGAGGAGCTCAAGATTCAGACTAATGGGGAGTTTGGCGGGATTGGAATCACCATTGCTCTAAAAGAAGGTGCTTTGACAATTATTGCCCCCATTGAAGGAACTCCAGCTGATAAAGCGGGACTAAAAAGTGGGGATATTATTTTAAAAATTGATAATGAAAGCACTTTGAATATGAGTATTGATGAGGCGGTTAATCGTATGCGTGGTAAGCCTAATACTAAAGTGCAGCTTACGATTGTAAGAAAAGATAATCCAAAGCCGCTTGTATTTGACATTACAAGGGATAATATCAAGGTGGATAGCGTGTATGTGAGGGGCATTGAAAACACGAATTATGTTTATGTGCGGGTAACTTCCTTTGATAAACATGTTAGTCAAAGAGTGGAAGAGGAACTAAAGAAATACAAGCAAATTGATGGGATTGTGTTGGATTTACGAAACAATCCCGGTGGGCTTTTGAATCAGGCTGTTGAGCTTAGTGATTTGTTTTTAGAAAAGGGCGTGATTGTCTCTCAAAAGGGGCGTATGAAAGATGAGGACATTGTCTATAAGGCTAACAAAAAAACCCCTTATCCAAAAGCGCCTTTGGTGGTGCTCATCAATAATGGAAGCGCGAGCGCTAGTGAAATTGTTGCAGGGGCGATTCAAGATAATAAACGTGGGGTGCTTGTGGGCGAGACGACTTTTGGGAAAGGAAGTGTGCAAGTGATTTTACCCACAGAAGAAAAGGAAGCATTGCGTCTAACGATTGCGCGTTATTATTTGCCAAGTGGAAGAACGATTCAAGCTGTGGGGGTAACGCCTGATGTGGAGGTGGCACCCGGTGCAGTGCCTGTGGATAATGATAGAATCAGCATTAAAGAAGCGAATTTGCAAAAGCATTTAGAGGGTGAGCTACAAAAGGTTGATAGCAAGGATAATAAGCCTCAAAAGAAAGAAAATAAAAATATAATTACGCAAGAGACGATTTTATCAGACATTCAGCTAAAAAGCGCAATTGATGCGCTGAAAGTTTTTAGGGTAGTGGATTAAAAGGGGAAGTATGCAAGTAGAGCAAAAAGAAATGATGTATGAGGGCAAAGGAAAAAGGCTTTATAAAACCAGTGATTCTAGTCTTGCTATCGCAGAATTTAAAGATGATTTGACTGCTTTTAATGCTGAAAAAAGAGGTAGTGAAGAGGGCAAAGGAAGCTTGAATTGTAAAATATCCACAGAAATTTTTAAGCTTTTGGAAAAGAATGGAATCAAAACGCATTATGTTGATATGCTGGGTGAAAATCTCATGTTGTGTAAAAAAGTGCAGATTATCCCTATTGAAGTGGTGGTAAGAAACATTGCTACTGGCTCTTTAAGCAAAAGGCTTGGGATTAAAGAGGGGGAGAAGCTACCCTTTGTGCTAGTGGAGTTTTATTACAAAGATGACGCACTAGGTGATCCTTTAATCAATGATGAGCATGCTTTGATTCTAAATTGCGTTAAAAGTCTAGAATCGCTGGATACTTTGCGAAAAATTGGGCGTGAGGTTAATGAGGTTTTACGTGGATTTTTTGATTCTAAAGATCTACTTTTGGTGGATTTCAAGCTAGAATTTGGCGTGGATAGTGAGGGGAATATTTTACTTGCTGATGAGGTTACGCCTGATTCTTGTCGCTTTTGGGATAAAGACACGAGAGAAAAGCTAGATAAAGACCGATTTAGGCAGGATTTAGGAAATGTCAAAATGGCGTATGAAGAAGTTTTGAAGCGAATTTTATCTTAAGGTAAAAATATGAAAGTAGAAGTGATTGTGTCTTTAAAAGAGGGGGTGCTTGATCCTCAAGGCAAGGCGATTTGCCATGCTTTGTCTTCACTAGGGCATAAAAATGTGGAAAATGTGAATGTCAGTAAGGTCATTACCCTAGAGATTGCAGGTGAAGATAAAGAGGTCATTAGGGGGGAAGTGGAAGCAATGTGTGAATCACTACTTGCTAATGTTGTGATTGAAAATTACATCATTAAAATGTGAGCAAAGAGAATCAAATGAGTGTTGCTATTTTACAATTCTTGGGGACTAATTGTGAATATGATATGGAATATGCCTTTTCTTTGCTAAAAGCCCCAACAAAAATCATTTGGCACCAAGAGAGGAAGCTGCCTAGTGAGACGAAGCTTGTCGTGATTCCGGGTGGATTTAGCTATGGGGATTATCTGCGAAGTGGGGCGATTGCAAGGTTTGCACCCATTATGCAGGCGGTGGTGGAGTTTGCACAAAAAGGCGGCTATGTGCTTGGAATCTGCAATGGGTTTCAGATTCTCTTAGAGAGTGGATTATTACCCGGAGCGATGAAACGCAATGAAAATTTGCATTTTGTCTCTAAAGAAGTGGCTTTGCGTGTGGTGAATAATGACAATGTGTTTTTGCAGCGATTCCAAAAGGGCGATTTGTTAAAAGTGCCAATTGCTAATGCCGATGGGAATTATTACATTGATGAGGCGGGTTTAAGGGAGTTGGAGCAGAAAGGACAAATTTTATTAGAGTATGTGGGCTATCATAATGGCTCAATTAGAAATATTGCAGGAATCTGCAATGCGCAAAAAAATATCTTTGGGCTTATGCCACACCCAGAACGCTGTGTTGAGGCTGTTTTGGGTGGAGATATTGGGCTAAAAATGCTAGAGGGATTTTTAGAGATTCTATGAGATTTTTGTTTTTTTTCTTTTGTGTTGTGGGGCTTTTTGCGCAGGAGACTTCTATGTTTCCGCAAAATGCTAATCCACAGAATCAAAGTCAAACCTATATGCAAACTCCCCCACAGACTTTTTTGCCTGCTACCCCTGCACCCCTTAAAAGTAACCAAACCCCTTTGGTGCAGGAAAAAACTTTGCAAAACATTGGAGAGTCGCCTAATTTTCTATCCAATGAGGATTCTAATCAAAGCGATTTGAATCAAACGATAAACCCGCAAACAAATCCTATTTTAGAAGATTTACAGAGCCCTTTGGTGGCAAAAAGTGTGTATTTGAGCCTTGTTAGCCCACTTAAAAATATCTTGTATGTCAAGCAAATTGTCCCCATTGAAGTGAAGTTGCTAGTTTTTGGGGCATATTCTGGCATTAAGACAAATTTTATTTCCAGTGATTCAAGTGTGAGTGTGCTAAATCCGCAGGAAAATTGGATTTTAAATCAAGATTCAAGTTTAAGAAATACCTTTTATTTTAGGATTAATCAAGCAAATTTCACTATTCCTAAAATAGAAGTGGTGGTGCAGACAAGCGAGGGGGAGGCAAGGGAATTTATAGAGCCTATCTCTAGTAAGGCGGTGGCTTTGGAGCGTAAAGGGGGCTATTCTCAAGTGGTGGCAGATAACTTAAGAATCATCGATACCAAAATCACAAGCTATGATTCCCAAAGCAATTTAGCGGTTTTGCAAATGCGGAGTGAAATGGGGAATTTGTTTGATTTTCACTTGGATTCTTATACGCAGCAAGGGATTGAAAGCAAAAAGGGGGATTATAGGGAATCAGAGATTTTTTATTATGTTGTGGTGCCTAAGAGCTTAGATAAAATTTCTTTTGATTATTTCAATACGCAAAGTGCGAAATATGTGGAGTTGCAAGTAGAGAATTTCTCTCAAGATGACCGCATTAGCACACAAAGTGATATTAAGCCCAAAAACACTTTGCAAATTTATAAGATTCTAGCGACCATCTTTTTGATTATTGTCTTTTTTGGGCTGTATTTGTATCGGCGTAAGAAGCTGTTTTTGATTCTTGGAATCATAGTGGTGGTGGTTTTATTGTATCTGTTATCCATTAAGACAGGTACGACTTTAAAATCTAATGTTGAGGTGCGGATTCAGCCGACTTTTAATTCTACGATTATTGTAACAACACAAAATCCTATGGAAGTGAAAATTTTAGCTAAGAAGCATGGGTATTATAAAGTGCTGCTAGAAGAGGAACGTATTGGGTGGGTGAGAGAAGATGGTATCCAAAATTAGAGCTTTTAGCGCGGTGGTTTATGTTGTGCTAGTCATTCCTTTTTGCATTGCTTTGATGTATGGTTTTCCAAAATTTCATAGAAAGATTAGAAGGGCTACTGCTTGGATTTTTATTAAGCTTTTTAGGGTTAAAGCGCAAGTGATTGGAGAGAGAGATAGAGAAGCTAGGATTTTAGTGATGAATCATCAGAGCTTTATGGATGTGATTTATTTGGAAGCCACACACCCAAATAATCTATGTTGGATTGCCAAAAAAGAGCTTGGAAAACCTTTTTTGTATGGGCATGCATTGAAAGCCCCTAAGATGATTCTTATTAATCGTGAGAGCAAAAAGGAGCTAGTGCATTTGCTAAAAGAATCAGAAGATAGATTGCAAAATGGGCGTACTCTGTGTATTTTCCCAGAAGGCACACGTTCTTTAGGGGGAGAGAAGTTTTTACCCTTTAAGAGTGGAGCAAAAGTGCTTGTGGAGCATTTTGGGCTTAAGGTGCAACCGATTGTTTTTTGTGGCACAAGGCGGTGTTTGGATATGGGGGCGATGCGCTTTAGCAATGAAACTTTTGTAATGAAATATCTGCCCTCTTTTACTCCACAAGGTGAGGATTGGTTTGTAGAGTTAAAAGAGACAATGCAGGAGGAATATTCTAAGCTTTATTCTGAATTTGTGGTGGGGGATTTGCAAAGCTTAAAGGGATAGTGGGCTTTTATGCTATAATTTATTTTAAAAATGGATAGTAAAAATATGGAAAAAATGAAAAAAAAAGTAAATAATGGTTTTGTAGAATTTGGACTTAAAAGCAAGGTTTTAAAAGGGATTGATGAGGTGGGGTTTAAAGAGCCAAGCCCGATTCAAAGGGAAGTGATTCCAGTAATTTTAGATGGGCTTGATGTGATCGCACAAGCACAAACAGGTACGGGGAAAACGGCTGCTTTTGCCCTGCCGCTGATTAATGAGCTAAAACATAATGGGAGTATTGAAGTTTTGATTGTGGCACCTACAAGGGAGCTTGTTATGCAAATTAGCGATGAGGTTTTTAAGCTTGGTAAATACAATAAAGTCCGAACGGTTTCGCTTTTTGGCGGGCAACCTATCCGCCGACAAATTGAGCTTTTGGAGAAAAACCCTCAGATTGTCATTGCAACGCCTGGGAGATTGCTAGATCATTTGAGGAATGGGCGATTAGGGGATTTTGATCCTAGAGTAGTGGTGCTTGATGAATCAGATGAAATGCTAGATATGGGTTTTTTAGATGATATTGAGGAGATTTTCACTTACCTTTCAAGCCAGCGACAAACCTTGCTTTTTTCAGCGACAATGCCAACGCCCATTAAGCACTTAGCTCAAAAGATTTTGCATAATCCAAAACTCATTAAAGTAACGCCCAGTGATACGACCAATCAAGATATTTCGCAACGTTATTATATCATTAACGAACAAGAGCGAGAAGATGCGATTATGCGTTTGATTGATAGTGAGATGCCAAGCAAGGCGATGATTTTTATGCGCATGAAAAAAGAAGTGGATTTGCTTTGTGAAAGGCTTGTGAATCGTGGTTACAAGGCAGGGGCTTTGCATGGGGATATGGAGCAAAGAGAGCGGCAAAAGTCAATTCGGGCTTTTAAGGATTCAAGCATTAATATTCTTGTGGCAACAGATATTGCCGCACGTGGGCTTGACATTAGTGGAGTGAGTCATGTGTTTAACTTCCATATTCCACTCAATCCAGAATCTTATGTGCATCGCATAGGTAGGACTGGAAGGGCTGGTAAAAAAGGGATTGCCATTACTTTAGCCACACCTTTGGAGTTTAAGGAATTACGTAGAATTAAAGAAAACACTAAGGCAAAAATCGAGCTTTATGAGATTCCTAATTTACAAGATGCCATAGACAAGAAAGATTCAAGCCTTTTAGAGAGCATTTTGAAGCATGAAATTACCGATGAGGCATTGAGGCTATATGAGCAGATTCGCGCAAATGCTGATATGACACAGCTGGTGTGTAAGCTATTATCGATGGTGCTAAAAGAAAATAGAATCATTGGTCCTAATAAAATCGGGCTAGACAAAGAGGATTTGAATCGATTCCAAAAGCAGCTTCAAAGTCAGGAAGTAAGAAAAAAAAGCAGGAAGGGTGCAAATGGGCGATTTGATAATCAAGGTAAAAGGGGTTATAAAAATAAAGAAAGCACAAGGGGCAGAGCGGGTGCTTCAAAAAACGTTGCAAAAAATTCCCAAAAAGGTGCTTTAAGTAGCAAAAGAGTCAAGCAAACACGCCCTAAAAGGAGATAAATAATGGAATTTCAATCTTATCCTTTTGAAAAACTGAATGCTTTAATCAAAGACTTGCCCCAAAAAGAGGGTAGAATCTCGCTAACTATCGGTGAGCCACAATTTCAAACGCCCGAGTTTATCTCTCAAGCCCTTAGCCAAAAGGTATCTTTGCTGAATAAATACCCTAAAACTAGTGGGGAAGAATCGCTAAAAGAAGCTTTGCTTGGATTTGTGCAAAGGCGGTTTGGAATCACATTGGCTAAAGAGGCGATGATTCCGACTTTTGGGACGAGGGAAGTTTTGTTTAATTTCCCGCAATTTTATTTTTTTGACAAAAGCCCCAAGACTATGGCATACCCCAATCCATTTTATCAGATTTATGAGGGTGCTGCGATTGCTTCAAGGGCAAGAGTTATCCATATGAATCTAACCAAAAAGAATGAATTTAAACCAAGTTTGAGCGTTAAAGAAATGCAGGAATGCGACTTGGTGATTTTAAATTCGCCCAATAATCCAACTGGCAGCACCCTAAGCTTAGAGGAGTTAAAAAGATGGGTAGAATGGGCTTTGGAATATGATTTTTTGCTGCTAAATGATGAATGTTATAGTGAGATTTATAGCGATTTTAAGCCTACTTCGATTTTGGAAGCAAGTGTGGCAGTGGGGAATGCTAACTTTAAAAATATCCTAGCGCTTAATTCTGTTTCTAAACGCTCTAGTGCGCCCGGACTTAGGAGCGGGTTTATTGCTGGGGATAGTGAGATTTTAAAACAATATGCACAATATCGCACCTATGTGGGCTGTGCTTCGCCACTACCGCTACAAGAAGCTGCTAAAGTGGCATGGAGTGAGGATAGCCACACAGAGTATTCTAGGGGACAATACATAAAGAATTTGCAGCTTGCAAGGGAGATTTTAGGTGTAGAAGTGCCAAGTGCAACTTTTTATGTGTGGCTTTTTGTGGGTGATGATTTGGAATTTACGCGTAATTTGCTGCAAAAAGAAAATATTTTGGTATTGCCCGGGAGCTTTCTCTCAAGAGAGAGTGGAATCAACCCCGGAAGCGGATATGTGCGATTAGCCCTAGTCTATGAACAAGCTATTATTAAAGATGTGCTTTTGAGGATAAAAAAATGGCTTTAGCGATTCCAAAGTCAATACATTTTATTGGGATTGGCGGGATTGGAATCTCGGCTTTGGCAAAGTTTCTGCACGCACAGGGCGTGAGGGTTAGCGGCTCTGATATGTGTGAGGGCTGCGTTACAAAGGAATTAAGGGAAATGGGGATTCCTATCTCTATCCCACATTCTAAAGAGGCAATTACAAATCAAGATTTGGTGATTCATTCTGCGATTATCAAATCAGATAATATCGAGGTTCAAGAAGCAAAAAGCAAAGGAATCTTGGTGCTTTCGCGCAAGGAAGCTTTGCCTATGGTGTTAAGAGATAAGCGGGTTTATGCAGTCGCTGGAGCGCATGGCAAAAGCACCACAACAGCGATTTTGAGTGCGATTTTGCAAGATAGCAGTGCGTTAATTGGGGCAGAGAGCAAGGAGTTTGGGTCTAATGCACGGGCTTTGAAAACCAATAAAGTAGTGTTTGAATCTGATGAATCAGATAAGAGTTTTTTAAAATGCAATCCTTATTGTGCGATTGTAACCAATGCCGAGCCGGAGCATATGGAGACTTATGGGCATGATTTGGAGGCATTTTATCAAGCTTATAGGGAATTTTTGGAACTAGCAAAATACCGCATTATCAATGCTGAAGACGAGTTTTTGGGAACACTTAAGTTAGAGTGTGTGCGACTTTATCCCTCAAAAGACATTAGCGAAATTCAGTATCTGCTTAAAAATGGAATTCCAAAGACACAATTTAGGCTGCAAAATGGCAGTAAGGATTTGGGATTTTTTGAAGTTTATGGACTTGGGGAGCACATTGCCCTTGATGCCTCACTAGCGATTTTGGCAGCACTAGAGTGTATGGAGCTAGAGGAGATTAGACAAAATATCCAAAATTTCTGTGGAATCAAAAAGAGATTTGATGTGCTAAATAGTGGAAAATGCGTGATTATCGATGATTATGCCCACCACCCAACGGAAATCAAAGCAACTTTAAAATCCCTCAAAAAATATCAAGAGCTAACAAATCAGCAAAGCCTTTGTGGGATTTGGCAGCCGCATAAATACTCGCGTGTTTTGGATAATTTAGAAGAGTTTGTGGGGTGTTTTAGTGGGATTGATAGGCTTGTGATCTTGCCTGTTTATGCTGCTGGTGAGGCAAAGAGGGAGATTGATTTCCCCACGCTTTTTGCGCGATATGAACCGACTTTTGCGGATTTTATCAAAAGAGAGGGCGATTGCTTGGTGCTTTATTGCAATGGGGAGGAAATTGATAGAATAGAAAGTGGAATTGTAGCGGGGTTTAATGCAGGGGATTTGACTTATCAGCTTCGAGGAGGTTTTTAGTGGTGCATTATTGGCTTCTTGTTATTGTTGTGGTGATTGCTTTGGTGCTTGTGGTGCAGCTTTTAGCACAATATAATCTCATTAGCAAAAGGGGTAAGATTTTAGTAGGTATCATGCTTTTGGCTGTGGCGATAGGCATGGGGGTTTTTACGCTTTTTCAAGAAAAAAATGATAGCAGACTAACCGAGCTTGCAAAGCTTTTTTTGCAGGGAAAAATGCTAGTGTGCGTGGTGGGGGGAGAGAGCCTAGAAGTGGATAAAGAGAAGTTTAATTTCATCAGTGGGACACTAACGCTAATGGGTAAGGAGACAAGTGAGTATTTTAGGAAAACTATTCCGCTTAAGGCTTGTGAGCTAAAAGAATGAAAAATTTCATTAGAAAGCTGGATTTAGAGGAGTTTTTAAATGCTTATGAGGGCTTTTTGGCGCGCCCTAAGGATTTGTTTTTAGAGGGTGATAGTAAGATTCATTTTGGATTTATTAGGGAGCTAGAGAAGGTTGTTTTCACTCCTCCAAAGGAAGTGAAGAATCTTGATTCACAGCTTGCATTGCTGAAAAAATTTGGGTATTTGAAATTTGATGAGATTTTTGAATTTGTCAAAATAATCCGCTACTTTAACTACCTCAAAAGCTTGAAATTAGAGGGCATTTTGGAGGATTGGTTTTTGGGGATTAACATTCCTAAATCTATTTTAGAAGTTGCTAAATCCTTTTTGGAAAATGGTGAGCTAAGGAGCGGAATCTATTTGGAATTTGATTGCATTGTGGAGAGTCTTATGCGTATCAAACGAGAGATTTCCCAGCAGCTAAGTCAGATTCTAAACCAAAATAAACTCGCCTCTTACCTTGTGGATAGGCAGATTCATCTTGTTAATGATGAGGAGTGTTTGCTGCTTAAAGCAGGGTTCCATAGTGTGTTAGATGGGCAGATTATTAGTCGTTCTAATGCAGGGTTTTTTTATGTGCTGCCCCAAAGTATTGCGAGTTTGAAAAGCAAAAGCAATGAGCTACAAAACAAAAAAGAGGAGCAGCTTTTTAAGATTTGTAAAGAGATTTCCACGCTTTTTACAAAGAATCTTTTATTTTTAAAGTTTATTAATAAGGAATTTGACCGCTTTGATTCTTATCAGGCGCGTTTGAATTTTGCTAAAGCTAAGGGGCTAGAGTTTTTAGCGCCTAAAAGCAATGGCAAAAAGATTATTTTAAGCGAGTTTAAGCACCCAGCGCTTAAAAAGCCAAAGTCGATTAATCTCGTTTTTGATAGGCAGATTCTAATGATAACAGGCGTGAATGCAGGTGGAAAGACAATGCTTTTAAAATCTGTGATGAGTGCGGTTTTTCTCTCTAAATACCTCATTCCACTGCCTATTAATTCAGCAAAATCTAGCATTGATAGTTTTAAGTTTGCGGAGTTGATTTTAGAAGACCCACAAAATAGCAAAAATGACATTTCAACCTTTGGGGGTAGAATGTTGCAGTTTTCGGAGATTTTAAACCAAAAAGAGGGGATTATTGGTGTTGATGAAATCGAGCTTGGGACTGATAGTGATGAGGCGGCGAGTTTGTTTAAAGTATTGCTAGAGAATTTGATTGCTAAAAATAATAAAATCCTCATCACCACCCACCACAAACGCCTTGCGGCACTAATGGCGGGGAATCCTAAAGTGCAGCTTTTAGCAGCGCTCTTTGATGAGAAGAATCAAATGCCAACCTTTAGCTTCCTTGATGGAACCATTGGCAAGAGCTATGCCTTTGAAACTGCGGTGCGCTATGGAATCCCAAAAACTCTTGTAAATGAGGCGAGGATTCTCTATGGGGAAGATAAAGAAAAACTCAATGAGCTAATTGAAAACTCTTCACGCTTAGAGATGAAACTGCAGCAAGAAATCAAGCAAACAGAGGCAAAAAGAGAGGAGTTAGAACAAAAAATCGAGCATTTAAAAACTAAAGAAGAATCGCTACAGCAGGCTTATAAGACAAAATCTATTTTGCTAGAGAAAACTTATCAAGAGGCGATTAATGCAGCAAAAGCGGCGAGCAAAATGCAGAGTGAAGCGGCAATTCACCGCCAGATGAATGAGGCAAATAAGATTTTAAAAAAGGTAAAAAGTCAAGAAATACAACAGAAAAAATTTAAGATTCAAGTTTTTAAAGTCGGAAATAGGGTAAAATACCGCCAATCAAGAGGCGTGATTACGAGTATCCAAAAAGATAATGCAATGGTGCTACTTGATGAGGGTTTGAAGCTTAGAGTGTCTTTGAGCGAGCTAAGTTTAAGTGGGAATGCACCCAAGATCCCACAAGCGGAATTTAAGGTGCAATCCCCAAAGAATGCAAATGTGGTTTTGGATTTGCATGGAATGCGTGCAGAGGAGGCAATAGAAAGGCTTGATGAATTTATTTCAAATAGTTTAATTGCTGGGTTTGATGAGGTTTTAATCTATCATGGAATTGGCACAGGGAGGCTTTCAAGTATAGTGAGAGAGTTTTTAAAAAAGCATCCAAAAGTTGTGGAATTTACAGATGCACCGCCAAAATCTGGCGGTTTTGGTGCAAAAATTGTAAAATTATAAGGAGTGAATATGAAAAAAGTTTTGTTTTTAATGAGCGTTATTTTTGTGGCTTTTGTAGCGGTTGGCTGTGAGAAGAATGATTATCAGCATCCAATGCATAGAAGTGGCAACAAATAACCTAAAATTTCTAGGTGGTCATTACCGCTAAGGTAACTCCCACCTAAAATTTTAAAAAAATTACTACTGCAAATATTAAAATTTCTTTTTTATTTTTGAAATATTTTTGCTTATGGTTTTTATAGGGGCAAAAATCTTTACTAAATCATTTGGTTTTTTGATAAACTCCAGCTCTCTTGCTAGTTTATTGGTAGAAGACTACTATTTATGGAATGGATATATGGATTATTTTTTAAAATGAAAGAGATTTATCAAGAGAAGTTAAAGGCTAGTTTTGTTAGTAAAATTGCTGCTGAAATCAAATAGGTTTAAATATCTGCTCACTTAAAAACAAAGTTAAATTCCTATAAATCCTAAAAATGACAGTCTATACATTCTTAAAACTCGTTTTAAAGAATTTGCAAGAACTGTCTTTCATGAATGCAGGCATTTTTATATTGAAGTGCATTACCATAATAAAATGGACCTCTTAGGGCAATATGTTTATTATTCTGAA
>CALVAF010000003.1 GCA_944325475.1 uncultured Helicobacter sp. | reverse complement strand
TTTTTTTATTTTTTATAAATTTTTTTCTTTGTATATTCTACTCTATGATATTCGAGATTTAAATATCAATATGACCTCAATACAATCACGTCCTACACACCAAGCCGATGACTTTCAATACTGCTTTTTTATCGACATTGATGGGCATATAGATGATGCTAATATCAATGAACTCTTCCAACGTTATCCAAAAGAACTCAAATGGCTTGGAAGCTACTTGAAAAATTAATCTAAGAAATAATATAATAAATTTTTTAATTAAGGAGTGAAAAATGGCTGAAGAAGAACAAAAAGTATCAAAACTCGCAAACCTCAAGCAAAACAAAATGATTTTATTTATCATTATTGGCGTTGTAACCTTGCTTTTAATTATCTTAATCATCGTTGGAATCTTGATTTTTAGCAGTGGGGAAGAATCTCAAGATGAGAATCAGCCAGCCCAAAACTCTGCTTCTAAAAGCAGCATTGCAAACCCCAATAGCTCACTTTTAAGCGTAGGACCTATGTATCCCCTAGACCAATTTATCGTCAATCTCGTCTCTACAGGCGGTGGGAAACGCTATCTTAAAACCGCAATTGCCCTAGAAATGAGTATTGCCAAAATGCAATCAGAACTTGATTCTAAAGTCAATATTTTGCGTGACACGATTATTACAATTCTTGCCTCCAAAACCTTTGAGGAAATCCAAACCACACGAGGCAAACAAAAACTCAAAGAAGAGATTCTTGCACGCATTAATGAATTTTTAGTCGATGGCAGAATCTCTAATATTTTCTTCACTGAATTTGTGGTGCAATAGCCCTTGCTTCAAAATGGATTTCAGATTGGACTTGAAGTTGGAGTGGATTTAGTTTCTATCCCAAGAATCGAAGCCTTCTTTCAAAAGTATGGAGAAAAGGGGCTTTTAAGATTCTTAAATAAAGAAGAAATCAAACTTGCCAAAACCCCTCAAAATATTGCGGGTTTTTGGGCGGCAAAGGAGGCTTGCTCTAAAGCCCTAAAATGTGGAATCTCGAAGGAATTAGGATTCCACGACATAATCCTTTCAAAAAATCAAAAAGGCGCACCCCTACTCACCCTCAAAAAAGAAAAAAAGGAAGCTTTCAACCTCTCTTCCCTAAGTCTCTCTATCTCCCATGATAATGGGTTTGCCATTGCTGTTGTTGTTGCGATTTTTAAAATTTAACAAACTTAATAACATTATAATCCAAAAAGTAATATAATCGCTCGTCTAAATTCAATCCTAAGGACTTTTGTGCTGAGATTATGTTCGACTTCACTTAGCAGAGGGCAGATTCTAAAAAACCATAAAATTACCTTTATCCAATGCGATAATGGCTTGGATGAAGAAAAATTACAATCCTCTAATCCACAAAGTTGTGTTTATCATGCCGCACGTCGCAAACATAAAAAAGCACTCCAAACCTACGGTTTAGAACTTCCACTTTTGGTCGTTGATAGTGTCATAGAGTGTGCAAACACCCTACAAAGAAAGCCCAAGAATCAAAAAGAAGCGCAAACATTTCTCCAAGCACAAAGCGGAAATTCTATCCATATTTTAAGCTGCTGTATTTTGCACTCACAACGATTTTATTTCGTCCATCTTGGTAAAACCTCTTATGAATTTTCCTGCTTTGATAAAGAGGATTTGGAGGCTTACCTAAAAAGCCAACAATGGCAAAATAAAGCTGGGGCAGTTATGGTGGAAGGATTCCACAAAAAATACATCAAAAAGCAAATTGGTAGCACCTCTAATGCCATAGGATTGCACTTTGAAGCAATCAAGCCTTTTTTGGAGCTTTTATGAACACAACAATGGTTGGTGTTATGTTAGCAACTTCGCTAATCATAGGGCTTTTAGGGCTAATTGCTTTTCTTTGGGGATTGAAAAATGGACAATTTGATGATGAAAAAAAAATGATGCAAGGCGTTTTGTTTGATAATGAAGAAGATTTACGCCATGCTGCAAATAATAAACCCACAAAAAAGGATACAAAATGAAAGAAATTTATGAGATTGCAATTATTGGCGGAGGACCGGGCGGAATCGCTTCGGCAGTGGAATCTATGATGCTAGGAATCAAAGATGTAATTTTGTTTGAAAAAGGCGAGAATCACTCTACAACTATTCGCAAATTTTACAAAGATAAAAAACGCGTCGATAAAGACTACAAAGGACAAAAGATAGAGCTTGATGGAAATATTTATTTCTGTGATGGAACCAAAGAAAGCACGCTGGATTTGTTTGATAAAATTATTTCCAAAAACGCCTTTGAAGCGCAATTTCAAACTGAAGTAGAATCCATTAGTAAGGAAAAAGATTATTTCGTGATTCACACCACACAAAACACTTCCATCAAAGCCAAATTTATCGTTATTTCTATTGGCAAAATGGGGCAACCCAACAAACCCTCCTATCCGATTCCAAGCTCCATTAGAAATGTGGTGAATTTTAATGCCAATAGCTGCAATAATGGCGAGAAAATTCTCGTTGTTGGCGGAGGAAACTCAGCAGTAGAATACGCCTGTGTGCTAAGTGAGACTAACCCTGTAACGCTTAATTATAGACGCACAGAGTTTGCTAGAATCAACGATACCAACAAAGACAATTTAGATTCTTGCTTCAAAGCAGGCAAAATCACTCCCAAACTTGGGATTGACATTGCTAATCTTGAAGATGACAATGGCAAACCAAAAGTGAATTTCACCGATGGCACAAGTGAGACTTTTGATAGAATCATCTATGCCATTGGCGGAATGGCACCCATTGATTTTCTTAAAAAATGCAATCTCAAACTTGATGAAAACGGCGTCCCACTCATCGATGAAAACCATCAAAGCTCAATTGATAAAGTCTATATCGCCGGAGATATTTTATATAAAAACGGCGGTTCTATCGCAGCTGCACTCAATCACGGATTCCACATCGTGCAAGAAATCAAAAAAAGATTGTAAGAATCTATGAATTTTAAAGTTCATTTTACAAAGATTCTGCTAGAATGTTTGGTTTATTTTATCTAAAAATTTTAAGGATTAAAAATGGCAAGAAGATGTGTTTTTAGCGGAAAAGGTCCAATGGTTGGAAACAATGTGAGCCACGCAAATAATAAAACAAAAAAACGCTCTCTACCTAATTTAAGGGTAGTTAGAATCAAATTAGAAGATGGAACGACTGCAAAGGTCAGAATCGCTGCTTCTACCCTACGCACGATGAAAAAACGCTCTTAATCCTTATTCAGGATTAAGCAGTGGCTTTTACCAAACTCAAAAAGCTTCTCCATTGGGAAGGCACTCAAAAGCCCGATGTTGATTTATCTGGCTTGCTTTATGAACAACTAAAACCCTTCCGACTCCCTTTTATTTTACTTTTCTTAGGGTTATTACTTAGCACACTTGGCTATATTGTTATTACCGATTACACACTCATTGAAGCCTTTTTTCAAAGCTCCTATACTTTTACCACAACTGGCTTTGGTGCTTTAAAAGAGAAAGAATTTGATGCCCTAAGCATTATTTATACTGCTATTGTAATGCTTGCTGGTTCTGCTGTTTTGAGCTTTTGCGTCATTGGTATAATCGATATTTTAAACAGAGGAAAACTCATTTCAGTCATCAAGGAGCGGAGCATGATTTATAAAATCGCACGTCTTAAGAATCATTTCATCATTTGCTATCACAACGAATACACAATCCAACTCTCCAAGCAATTTAGAGAAGCCCATATTCCCTTTGTCGTAGTCGATAGCAACCAATCCCTAGAGGACATCGCACTCAAATACCGATATCCCTTCTTTATCAATGAAGATCCCTTAGAGGAAATTGCAATGCTAAAATGCCATTTATCAAGCGCAAGAGGCGTGATTGCGCTCTCTAGCAATATCGCTGATAATATCGCACAAATAGTCTCTGTAAGGCTTTATGAAAAAGAATTAGGCAGAAAGCCTTACTTTATCATTGCTAATGCCAACAATAATGAAGAAGAAGAAAAGCTCAAAAAACTCGGTGCAGACTGCGTTGTTTCGCCTTCAAAACTCTTTGCCCAAAGAGTTAATGCCATGGCAACACGTCCAGATATGGAGAATCTACTGGAACGTTTTGCTTATCAAAAAGACACGCCACTTGATTTAGAAGAAATCATAGTTCCACGCTATTCATGGCTTGTATTAAAAAAGCTCAAAGAATCTCATTTGCGGGAAATCACGCAAACTTCTGTAGTTGGTATCACACAAAAAGATGGGAAGTTTATCTCTATGCCAAATGGCGACACACTCGTTACAAGCGAATGCAAACTTCTTGTCATCGGGACTTCCCATGGCATACGTTTAACCAAGCAATTAGTCTCTAAAAAAGACAAACCAGAGGAGTTAAAATATGTTTAATCTTTTTCCTATTGAAAATGGAGTTTGTGCGCCTAATGGCTTTTATTGTGATGGAGTGAGTGCAGGATTGAAGCCTAATTTACAGCCTGATGTTGCTTTTATTTATGCGGATTCTTTATGTGAGGTGGAGGCTATTTTCACACAAAACAAATTTTATGCCGCTCCTATTGTGCATTATAAAGAGTATGCAGAAAATTTTAAAACCAATTTTATTTTGATTAATTCCAAAAATGCCAATGCTCTAACTGGCGATGAGGGAGTTAGAAATATCAAGGAAATCCTAACAAAACTACAAGAAGCCTTTCCCCATATTACTAATCCCATAATGAGTTCAACTGGGACCATCGGCGTGCAGCTCCCAAAAGAAAAAATCATTCAAGCTTTTAAGCAATTTAATCTAGAATCAAAAAATAACCAAAACGCCTCTAAAGCCATTATGACAACGGACCGATTTAATAAAACCATTGCTTTTGAGGTTTTTTTAGATGACACAAGAAGTTTCAAAATTGGTGCGATTTGCAAAGGCGCTGGAATGATTAACCCTACTTTAGCCACCATGCTTTGTTTCATCACCACTGATGCAGCTATCCCCAAAGAAGATATGCGTCCGCTACTAATTCAAGCTACAAAAACCACCTTTAATGCTATTAGCGTTGATGGCGACACCTCGACAAATGATACGATTTTACTACTTAGTAACCAAAAAAGTGGCAATTATGATAAGGAAGCCTTTCTCTTTGCATTAGAAAAAATAATGCATAAACTTGCAACTGACATTGTCTGTGATGGAGAGGGTGCTACGAAACTTGTGGCTTTTGAGGTAAAGGGCGCTAAAACACAGAGAGAGGCTGAAATCTGCGCTAAAGCCCTTAGTCAATCACCTCTTGTCAAAACCGCACTTTTTGGGTGCGACCCAAACTGGGGTAGAATCGCCTCAACTATCGGTGCAAGTGGAATTGAATGCGATTCTAAAACCTTAGAAATTTACTTTGGCGATGTCTGTGTGTATCACAAAGGTGAAATCTATTTTGATAGCCTCAATGAAGAAAAGGCGGCAAGAGTTTTAAAACAAGATTCATTTAAAATTTCCTGCAACATTGGCTTAGGAGAAGAAAATTTTGTCGCTTATGGGTGCGATTTGGGCTATGAATATGTAAGGATTAATGCAGATTACCGCACTTAAAAGAATCACTTTAAGAATTGATAATTTTAAGGCAACTTTATTTATAATACCATTTTATTTTAAGGAGAGAGAATGCTACACGAATACAGAGACCAGATTACGGCACTTAAACAAGAAAATGCACATTTTGCAAAGATTTTTTTTTTTTTTTATGAGCTAAACCAAAAGATTCAAAATATTAGCGAAGGTAGAGAACACGCCACAGACATAGAATTGAGCGAATTAAAAAAGAAAAAACTTAACTTAAAAGATGAAGCTTTAGCGATGATTAAGGAATATAAAGAAAGGGAAAAATAAACTTGAAGCCCTCATTTTTGGGCTTTTATTACCCCATTATGCCACTTCTCATATTCCTCTAAAACATAATCCAAACCAATCCTCACAATCTCTGGAATCTCATAAACATGCTTTTTTAAAATCTCTGATTCTAGCTTTTTAAAATCACTTTGATTGACTTTGAAAGTCAGCAAAATCTCTTTGTCTCTTTTTAGCTCATTTTCCCAAAAATAACAGCTCTCTATTGCCATCTTCTGCACACAAGAAACCAATCCACTCTGCAAACCACAAGCAATCAAAACCTCCGCATTCTCTTCTGTTGTAGTCGTTTGCAATAGTACTAAAGACATTACTCTTCCTTTGATTCTTTGGATTTCTTCTTATTTTTCTCTTCTTGAACCTTTCTCTTCTCTTCCCTACGAAGCTGCTCGATACTAATCTGCCGCTCTTTAGCTTTACGAAATTTTTCCAAATACTCTTGCCTCTCTGTGGGGCTTTGATAAGCAATGGGGCGGATAAAAAAGATAACCAACATTAGAATAAAAAAGAAAATAGCGGTTTCTTGATTGGAAGTGAGATGATACCAAATCATCGCAATAATAAGTGAGACAACAACCTTTAAAACCGCAACCATTAAAGCATCTTTGGAGCAATATTGTGCCTATTAAATAAAAGACTAGACGCACTACACTCTTCAAACAAGGCTAAAAACACTTGAGGAAGAAATAAGATTGGAATCTCCAAATCATCACGCCCTAAAGCTTTTTTAATTTTATCAGCATTTCTATCTAAAAGCTCAAAGTTCCCAATATTTGGTGTGACAATCAAATCTACCCCACAATCTATTATTTCATAATAATCCTTACCACCCATTTTATAAGCCAAATTTTTATTACTAAAGAGTAAATAATCATAACTATCTTTATAAAAAACTTGCATTTTAAAACCCAAAAGATTCTCAAATTCCTCAATAAGATAATATTCTTTAATGATTTGCTCTAACTCTCTATCAACCAAAAACCCACACTTAAATCCTTCCCACCTTCTCTTTTTTTGTAATCCTTTAGAGTTTTTTAAAATCACCTCCGGTGCAAAAACAAAGTTTTTCTCTAATTCCAAAATATCCACTTCTCTGCCAAAATCTTCCAGCAATCGCTCTTTAAACTCCAAATCCTCATAGTATTTTTTAAAAAAACCTAAAATCCCAAGCAATGTCTGACTATCACATGCCAAAAGTTTTTTATTCTCCCCTCCAGCTTCAATCAAAGCCCTCAAAATCCTACCATAATACCCCACTTCATTAACAAAGGGTAAAAGCCGATTCTCACAGGGTATTTTTTGAGTTTTAGCAATTGGAATTTCTAACTTATGACAAAGATTTTTAAAATTCTCTATCAAAACAAAAGCGCTTTGGGGATAAAAATCATTCTGCAATAAAATATAACTCTTCATCATCTCCCCCTCAAGAAATCTTTTCCAAAAGTAACTTTGCGAGATTCTGCACTTCCCTGTTATGGCATTTTTGAAAAATAATCTTTTTAAACTCATGTAAATAATTGTCGATTCGAGTACTTTTAGGGAAAATATAATTTTGAACTTCTAGGGCATTAAAAATATTATTTTTATCCACTGTGACAAACTCCAAAATCTCCTCATCACCACTTTCTTGATAGATAAAATACGCCAACACAAAAAATATCTCTCCACAAAAATTATCCTCTTCTAAACTAATTGGTGTCGCATAAGCAAAGGGGAAAAATGAAAGGAGAAAATCTTCGCTTTTGTGTAGCCCAAATCTCTCTAGCTCTTGAATCTTTTGTAAAAAAGGCTTGGTGCTAACCACCAAATCCTTTGTCACTAACCTCGCATTTAAAGGCTCTATTATCCAA
>CALVAF010000002.1 GCA_944325475.1 uncultured Helicobacter sp. | reverse complement strand
AAAAAAAGCAGATTTTATTGACAAAATTGACGCCTTTGTCTGCACGGATTCTCCACTAGCAAGGCTCAAGCACAATGCGATTCTAGCTAGTCTTAAGATCCAAAATGCCTTTGGAATTCCAAGTATTACCACCATGTCTATGCGAGATAGAAACACCCTTGCCCTCCAAAGCGAGTTAATCGGTATGAATAGCCTTGATTTGCGGCTAATTTTAGCCCTTACTGGCGACCCTATTAGACATGGGAATCAATCCCAAGCCAAAGGCGTTTTTGAAGGCAATAGCAATGTCTTACTTAAAACCATAAACCAGCTTAACATCGCAAAAGATATTAACAATCAACCTATACAAGGGGACTTCAAACCCTTTTATCCCTTTAGTGTGCTGAATTCCTACTCCAACAAAAAAGAAAATCTTTACAAAAAAATGCAAGACAAAATCCAAAATGGCGCTTCAGCAATTTTCACACAACCCATTTATGACCCACAAATCGCACAAGAACTACTAGAGTGGTGCCACAAAATCAACCAAGAATGCCGCACTAACTGCGTTTTAATCTTTGGCTTCTTTCCTATCACCTCCTATAAAACCGCGCTTTTTTTACACAACAAACTCCCCGGAGTTTTTGTGCCACAAAACGACCTAGATTGTATGCAAAAAGCTGCCCAAGAAGGCAAAGAATTGGAAGTGGGATTGCAAAAAAGCCAAGACCTTTTTTATAGCCTCTATAAAATCCACAACAAAATCCACCTTATGAGCGCCAATAAAGCCGACATTATTGGGAAAATCCTCAATGGTTGATAGACCTCTATTTTTTCTAAGCGTAAGCCTTATTACCATTAGCATTCTCTTTTCTTATTCCCTCTCTTCTTTTGCGATTTTATATTATGATTACAGCGGATTTCATTTTATGCTAAGGCAGCTCATTGCTGGGATTCTTGGGATTTTTTTGATGTGGGGAATCTCACAGTGCAATCCGGATAATTTTATTTTAAAATTTGGCTTTATTTTATTTTTTGGCGGAATCTTTTTGATGTTTATCATGCACTTCCTGCCTGAAAGCCTCGCAACAAGCGCCGGTGGGGCAAAACGTTGGATTAGACTCCCACTTTTTTCCCTAGCTCCTGTGGAGTTTTTTAAAATCGGCTTTATTGTTTTTTTAGCTTGGAGTTTCTCACGCAAATTTTCCCTCATTGAAACCAAAACACTCAAAGAAGAATTTATTACCTTTTTACCCTATGTTTTTATGTTTTTAATCGCCGTTTATCTCATCGCCATTTTGCAAAATGACTTGGGGCAAATCGTGCTTCTTGGGGCAACTTTGGCATTAATGATGATTTTTGCAGGCTCCTCTTTTAAGCTTTTTGCAAACCTTCTAGCTCTTGCTTTTGCTTTGTTTATTTTAGTCACCATCACAAGCGCCCACCGAATCATGCGTATTAAGGCTTGGTGGGCTGGCACACAAGACTTAATTCTCTCTTTTTTTCCACAATCTATCGCCAATTCTTTACGCATCGAAAATTTTCCTGAATCCTATCAGATTCAACATTCCCTAAATGCCATTGCCAATGGTGGAATCTTTGGTGAGGGCTTGGGAAATGGGCTTATCAAACTGGGCTTTTTAAGTGAAGTGCACACCGATGTGATTCTTGCTGGAATCGCTGAAGAAATCGGCTTTATTGGGTTGTTTTTTATCAGCCTTATTTTTTTAGCAATGATTTATCGGATTTTAAGAATCGCAAACCGCTCCCAAAACACAATGTATTATCTCTTTTGCTCAGGAGTTGGAATCATCTTGGGATTTTCTTTTCTCATCAATGCCTTTGGAATCTCTGGATTAATCCCTATTAAAGGAATTGCGGTGCCTTTTTTAAGTTATGGAGGTAGCTCAATGCTTGCCACAAGCATTATGATTGGGCTTGTTTTATCCATTAGCAAAAAGGTTAAAATACCCTAATTTTAAGATTCTTTGATTACAATTTCTTAAAAAATTTATTGCAAAGTGAATGTTATGAAGAATATCTCTTTACCCAACACCCCAAGCCTTGATGGCAACTTCAACAAAGACCTTTTATTGCAAATAGCAAAAGACTACCAAACCCCACTTTTTGTCTATGATTTTGACAAGATTGAGGAATATTTCAATCAAATCAAACTTGCCTTTAGCGGTAGAAAATCACTTATTTGTTATGCCCTAAAGGCAAATTCCAATTTAAGCGTGATTCAAAAACTTGCCTCGCTACAAAGCGGTGCAGACTGCGTTTCGCTAGGTGAAATCAAACGCGCCCTTCTTGCTGGAGTCCCTGCTTACAAAATTATTTATAGCGGCGTTGGTAAGCAAAAATACGAAATCACAGAAGCTATCAAACTTGGAATCCTCTTTATTAATATCGAAAGTAAAGAAGAATTACTTAAAGTTGAATCCATTGCCAAATCTTTGAATACTCAAGCTAGAATTTCCATCCGTGTCAATCCCGACATTGACCCACAAACCCACCCCTACATTTCCACAGGATTAAAAGAAAACAAATTTGGAGTTGGGATTGAAGAGGCTAAAAGCCTCTATCTCCAAGCTCACAAATCCAAATCACTAGAACCCATAGGAATCCACTTCCACATCGGCAGTCAGCTAACCAAACTCCAACCCATCGCTGAATCTGCACAAAAAATCGCCCAGCTTCTTCATAGCCTCCTAGCCCTCAAAATCGACATTAAATTCTTTGATATTGGTGGAGGTTTAGGAATCACTTATAGCGATGAAAGCACAATTAACCCCTATGATTACGCTCAAGGCATTTTAGAATATCTACGTGGGCTTGATGTGACAATTATTTGTGAACCCGGGCGATTCATCATTGGGAATGCAGGCGTTTTTTTAACCCAAGTGCTTTATGAAAAAACCTCACAAAATAAACGTTTTGTGATTGTTGATGGTGCGATGAATGACCTAATCCGTCCAAGTCTCTATAACGCCTACCACCAAATCGGCCCGCTAACCCCAAGACAAGGAGAAACCACGCTTGCAGACATTGTTGGACCCATTTGCGAAAGCGGTGATTATCTAGGCAAAAACATTGCCCTACCCCCTTTAAAATCTGGAGACATCTTGGCAATTTTAAGCACTGGAGCCTATGGCTTTAGCATGTCAAGCAACTACAACACACGCCCTAGATGTGCCGAAGTCGCCCTCTCTCAAGGCAAAGCAAGGCTAATTCGCAAAAGAGAGAGTTTTGAAGATTTAATCGCATTAGAAAAAGACTTTTTGTAAGGAGTTTTGATGAATTTGCAGCATTTTAGAAATGAGATTGACAAAATTGATGATAGCATTTTAGAGCTTTTAGAGAAGCGAATGGGGATTGTCAAGCAAATTGGCAAGGCAAAAGTCCAAACCAATTCCCCCATTTATCGCCCTGAGAGAGAAAAAGAAATCATTGATAGGCTCAATCAAAAAAAGCCTACTTTTTTAACTAAAAACGCCATTGAATCAATCTACTTAGAAATCTTTGCTTTTAGTCGCAATCTCGAGCTGCCTGAGCGCGTAGCCTATCTAGGACCTCTTGGAAGTTACACCCATCAAGCCGCTGAAAGTCGCTTTGGGGCAATGTGCGAATACTTTTCACACAACACCATCACTTCAGCCATTAAGAGCGTCCAAGAAGGGCGGGCAAGCTATGCTGTTGTGCCTATTGAAAACAACCAAAATGGTGCCGTTGGGGAAACGCTTGATATATTAAAAGACACCAATTTAAAAATCGTCGCTGAAATCTACATGCCAATCCACCACTGCTTTGCTAGCATTTCCCAAAAGATTCAAGACATACAAATCATCTACTCCAAAGACATTGCCTTTGGACAATGCCACCATTTCTTAAGCGAACACAGCCTTGATCATATCCAAAGAATCCCCGTTGATTCCACTGCAAAAGCCGCCCAGCTTGCTGCACAAAACCCACAATGTGCCGCTATCTGCTCACATATTGCCGCAAAACTTTATAATGTGCCAATTTTATTTGAAAATATCGAAGATAGCGCAGGAAACAAGACGCGTTTTATCATCATTAGCCATTTTAAGAATCAAAGATGTGGCAAAGACAAAACTTCAATCTTTGCAAACCTC
>CALVAF010000001.1 GCA_944325475.1 uncultured Helicobacter sp. | reverse complement strand
GTTATGAACAAGCGCAAAAATCATGGGGTGGGGAGCTGCCTGATATTAGCAAAGAGACTTTGCAAAAAGCTTTAGAGAAAATCGATAAAAAACTCTCTGAGCTTGGGGTAAATGCGCTAGAGCAAGAGGCATAAGATTTAAGAAGAAGGTAGATAAGGGCGGTTGGCTTGATTTTAAGTATTGAAAGCAGTTGCGATGATAGTTCCATTGCTATTACGCAAATTAGGGATAAAAAGATTCTATTTCATCAAAAAATCTCGCAAGAAAGGGAGCATTCTAGCTATGGTGGGGTGGTCCCTGAAATTGCAAGTCGTTTGCACGCAGAGATTCTCCCGCAAATTTTAGAGCATACCAAGCCTTATTTTAGTAATCTAAAAGCCATTGCTGTCACGACAGAGCCCGGGTTGAATGTCACACTTATAGAAGGGCTTATCATGGCAAAGACTTTAAGTTTTGCGCTTCAAATCCCACTTATTGGAGTTAATCATCTTAAAGGACATTTGTATTCGCTTTTTTTGGAGCGAGATTGTATTTTTCCTTTGGGGGCTTTGTTGGTTTCTGGAGGGCACACAATGCTACTTGAAGCACATGGGTTTGATCATATCAAAATCATCACACAAAGCATTGATGATAGTTTTGGTGAGAGCTTTGATAAGGTTTCAAAAATGCTTGGACTAGGCTATCCGGGCGGTCCTATCGTGGAATCATGGGCTAAAAAGGGTGATGATAGGGCGTTTGATTTGCCTTTGCCGCTTAAGAGTAGGAAAGATTTTGCCTTTAGTTTTTCTGGGTTAAAAAATGCGGTGCGGCTTGCTATACAGAAGCAAGAAATGCAAGATGAGGCATTTATTGGGGATATTTGTGCGAGTTTTCAGAGGGTGGCGATTGAGCATTTGCTAAAAAAAACGCAAATTTTTTTGGAGCAAAATTCTAAAAGTGCTAATTCTTGGAGGTATTTTGGGATTATTGGTGGAGCAAGTGCGAATCTTGCCTTGCGGAATGCGATAGAGGCGATGTGTGAGAGCTATGGAATCACATTGCTTCTAGCGCCTTTAAAATATTGTTCAGATAATGCAGCAATGATTGGCAGAGTTGCTTTGGAATCATATCTTAGAGGTGAATTTAGCGATTTCACACTTCAAACAAAGCCTAGAGTATCAAGCTTGTAGAGAATCAAATTTGCTTACTTAAAGGAGTGATATTAAAATCAAGAGAATGTGTTTTTCTTTATTAGTTAGGATAAAGACCCTTTGTATTTTCTTCTGTGCCATTGTTTTTGTGACTTATTCTATTTAAGGATTGATTCTACTCTTTACTTTTGTTTCATTTCTTCCCTTTTTGTTTGTTTTTTAGTCTAAAATGCCAAAAAGGCTTTGGATAGAATTTAGGATTGTGAGGATGAGGGAGGCAAGAAAATCAATTTAGAAGTGGATTGTTAATTTGGTTTTGTAAGAAATGTAGAATGCCTTCTGCAAATAGCATGGTATCTTGTATTTTATTAGTGAGTATGAGTAGAAATAGTTTTTAGTTAAAATTAATAATTATTATTATAATATATTTTGCTAAAAAACTAAAAATATACAAAGGAAAAAGTATGCGTAATATTTTATTTGCCACTTCTGTATTAGCTTTGTTATCACAAAATACATTTGGGTCAGTGGAAAAATTTGTCTTAGATGATGCTATTGTGAGTGCTTCTGGATTTGCGCAAGATATTAAAGAAGCTCCTGCAACAATTTCTGTAATCAAAAAAGAAGATTTGGAAAACAAGGCGTATCGCGATGTAGCAGAAGCAATTTCAGATATTCCGGGTGTGGATTTGTTTGCTAGTAAAGGCAAGACAGGTTCTTATAATATCACAATGCGTGGGATTACAGGCTATACATTGATTTTGGTAGATGGGAGGAGGCAGAGCATAGGGGGCGATGTTGGTCCAAATGGATTTAATGAGGTGACAACAGCCTTTTTGCCTCCAATCTCAGCAATAGAAAGAATTGAAGTGATTAAAGGTCCTATGAGTACTCTTTATGGTTCTGAAGCTTTGGGTGGCGTGGTGAATATTATTACCAAAAAAGCCCCAAAGGATTGGGGTGTTAGTTTTCAAACTGAAGGATTGTTTAATAATGATTCATCTTGGGGGAATACTTATGGTGTAAGCTTTTATGGCAGTGGTCCGCTTATCCAAGACAAACTTGGATTAACTTTGAGGGCAAGAGAGTTTTATCGTGAAGGCTCTAATGTAACTTATAAAACTCCTAATGGCACCATAGTTCCTACCAACCAAGCTCAAAGCCCAACAAGGGCTAACAATCATAATGTTGGTATGAGGCTTGATTACTTGATTGATAGTCAAAATACTTTAACCTTTGATGTGGATTATTCTAAAAATATCTTTGATAATGCTAATGGGCAGCTAGGCACACTAACAACACCGGGAACAGGAAACATTGCGCTTACTGGGGGATACACTAAAAAGATGGAGGTGGATAAAATTGTAAGTTATTTAACACATAAGGGAACTTATGCTAATTTTACCTTAGATAGTGGCTTGCAGTATAATCGTGTAACCAATAA